>NZ_JACFYJ010000012.1:0-126911 GCF_037126505.1 Paraburkholderia bengalensis | reverse complement strand
CGCCCAGCGCGAAACCGGCATAAACGAAAGGTCCCAGCACGACGACGAGGATGATCAGCACGATCAGCGTCGCGGCCCATCTGCGCCGCCCGCCGAGGCGGCAAACACACACCGGCAACGCCCGCGCCTCAAACGCGCCACCGCCCATGCCAGCGCAAACGGCTAATCGCTAAGGGTTTCCCCCACAACCCGCATCAAACGAAAATTTGTATGATGACCGTATAACATGGCAAATCCGCCCCCCGCATGTTCGAAAAAATCCCCAACAAAGCGCTTAGCGACACCGTCGCGCAACAACTCCTCGCGCAAATCGACGCGGGCGCCTTCGCGCGCGGCGGCAAGCTGCCGACCGAAGCCGTCCTCGCTCAGGAATTCGGCGTGAGCCGCACGGTGATCCGAGAAGCGATCTCGCGTCTCAAGAACGAGGGTGTGGTCGAGCCGCGTCAGGGCAGCGGCGTCTACGTTTCAGCGCACGGCGTGATCCGGCCGCTGCGGATCGATTACGCGGAGGCGATGGAAGGCGGCTCCGTGCTGCAGATCCTCGCCGTGCGCCGCGCCATTGAAGCCGAAGTGGCGGCCGAGGCCGCAATGCGCCGCACCGACGCCGACATGATGGCCATCGACGCCGCGCTCCGGAAGATCGACGACGCCGTCGCCGAAGGTCGCGACGGCGTCGCGGAAGACGTCGCGTTTCATCGCGCGATTGCCGCCGTCACGGGCAATCCGTATTTCCTGAAGACGCTGACCTTCCTCAACCAGTACCTCGAAGCGGGCACCGTCGTCACGCGTCGCAACGAGGCGCTGCGCGAGGACTTTTCGCGCCAGGTGCGCGACGAGCACGCGGCGATCGTCGCGGCGATCCGCGCAGGCGACCCGATGGCCGCGCGCAATGCCGCGCAGACGCACATGTACAACGCCGCGCGCCGCCTCGCCGAAGCGGGCATCCGCTGAATCCCCGACGCGTGGCGAGCGCGTCCGAAGCCTGTTCCAAAGGAAACGTATGTCCAGAAATGTCGGTGTGATCGGTCTTGGCGCGATGGGCATGGGCGTCGCGCGCTCGGTGCTGCGCGGCGGCTTCGCTGTGCACGCGTGCGACGTGCGCCGCGAAGCGCTCGACCAGTTCGTCTCCGCGGGCGGCAAGGCGTGTGCGAATCCCGCCGAGCTTGGCGCGACATGCGACGTGGTCGTCACGCTCGTCGTCAACGCGGCGCAAACGGATGCCGTCCTGTTCGGCGAGCAGGGCGCGGTGAACGCGATGAAACCCGGCAGCGTCGTGATCGCGTGCGCGACGGTTGCGCCCGAGTTTGCCGTCGATCTCGGCAAGCGCGTCGAAGCGGCGGGCCTGCTGATGCTCGACGCCCCGGTTTCGGGCGGCGCCGCGCGCGCGGCTTCGGGCGACATGACGATGATGACCTCCGGCCCAGCTGCCGCCTACGCCGCGTGCGAGGACGTGCTTGCGGCGATGGCGGGCAAGGTATATCGGCTCGGCGACCAGCATGGCGCGGGCTCGAAGGTGAAGATCATCAACCAGCTGCTCGCGGGCGTGCATATTGCCGCCGCGGCCGAAGCGATGGCGCTCGGTCTGCGCGAAGGCGTCGATCCCGACGCGCTCTACGACGTCATCACGCACAGCGCGGGCAATTCGTGGATGTTCGAGAACCGCGTGCCGCACATCCTGAACGGCGACTACACGCCGCTGTCGGCCGTCGATATCTTCGTCAAGGATCTCGGCCTCGTACTCGACACGGCGCGCCGCTCGAAGTTTCCATTGCCGTTGTCGGCGGCTGCGCATCAGATGTTCATGATGGCGTCGACGGCCGGGCACGGCGGCGAGGACGATTCCGCCGTCATCAAGATCTTCCCGGGCATCGATGTGCCCGCGAAACGCTGAGCGAGAGGAACCTGAGCACATGACGAACGCCGCACACAAGCCGTTGCTCGGCTGCATCGCCGACGACTTCACGGGCGCAACCGATCTCGCGAACATGCTGGTGCGCGGCGGCATGCGCACCGTGCAGACGATCGGCGTTCCTGCCGCCGGTTCGCACATCGAAGCGGACGCATTGGTGGTCGCGCTGAAGTCGCGCACGATCGACGCCGCCGACGCCGTCGCCCAGTCGCTCGCCGCGCTCGAATGGCTGCGCGCGCAGGGCTGCCGCCAGTTCTTCTTCAAGTATTGCTCGACCTTCGACTCGACCGACAAGGGCAACATCGGACCCGTCGCCGATGCGTTGCTCGATGCCGTCTCGCCGATCGGCGGCGGCACGCCGTTCACGATCGCGTGCCCGGCGTTTCCGGAAAACGGCCGCACGATTTATCGCGGGCATCTGTTCGTCGGCGACGTGCTGCTCAACGAGTCGGGCATGGAGCATCATCCGCTGACACCGATGACGGACGCGAACCTCGTGCGCGTGCTGCAGCGGCAGACGCGCTCTAAAGTCGGCCTCGTGCGCTACGACGCGATTGCGCAGGGCGTGGACACAGTACGCAACGCGATCGACGCATTGCGCCGCGACGGCGTGCGCATGGCCATCGCCGATGCCGTGTCCGACGCCGATCTGTACACGCTGGGCGAAGCGTGCGCGGACCTGCCGCTGATCACGGGCGGCTCGGGTGTCGCGCTCGGCTTGCCGGCGAACTTCCGCCGCGCCGGCCTGCTCGCCGATGCCGCCGACGCGGGCGAGCTGCCGCGCATCGAGGGTTTGTCGGCGGTGCTGGCGGGCAGTGCGTCGAAGGCGACGAACGCGCAGGTTGCCTCGTGGCGCGAATCGCGCCCGGCGTTCCGTATCGACCCCATCGCGGCTGCGCGCGGCGAGGCCGTCGTCGAGCAGGCGTTGACGTTTGCGCGCGAGCATATGAACGCGCCGCAGCCGCAACCCGTGCTGATCTACGCAACGGCCACGCCCGACGAAGTGAAGGCCACGCAGAATGCACTCGGTGTCGCGCAGGCGGGCGAACTGGTCGAGCGCACGCTCGCCGCGATTGCGCGCGGGCTGCGCGATCTCGGTGTGCGCAGGTTCGTGGTCGCGGGCGGCGAAACGTCGGGCGCGGTCGTGCAGGCGCTCGGTGTGCGGATGCTGCGCATCGGCAGGCAGATCGATCCCGGCGTGCCCGCAACGGCCACGATCGGCGACGATCCGCTCGCGCTCGCGCTCAAGTCCGGCAACTTCGGCGCGGTCGATTTCTTCGCCAAGGCGTTGCGTCATCTCGAAGGAGGCGCGCAATGACGGTCGCCGTTCACACCAGCGCGGAAGCCGCCGAAGCAAAGGTCCGCGAAGAAATCTGCGTGACGGGCGCGAGTCTGTACGAGCGCGGCTACACGGTCGGCAGCGCGGGCAATATCAGCGCGCGGCTCGACGACGGCTGGCTGATCACGCCGACGGATGCGTGCCTCGGCCGGCTCGATCCGGCGCAGATCGCCAAGGTCGATCTCGACGGCCATGCCGCGTCGGGCGGCAAGCCGTCGAAAACGCTCGCGCTGCATCGCGGTGTCTACGAGCGCAACCGCGACGCGCGCGGCATCGTGCACACGCATTCGACGCACCTCGTCGCGCTGACGCTCGCAGGCGTCTGGCGCGAAGACGACGTGCTGCCGCCCATCACGCCGTACTACGTGATGAAGGTCGGCCATATTCCGCTGATCCGCTATCGGCGTCCGGGCGATCCCGACGTCGCGCAGCGCATCGCCGGACTGGCCGACAGCGTGCGCGGCGTGCTGCTCGAACGGCTCGGGCCCGTCGCATGGGAGCGCTCGGTTTCGCAGGCTTCGTACGTGCTGGAAGAACTCGAAGAGACGGCGCGCCTGTGGCTGATGACGAACCCGCGTCCGGCGCCGCTCGATGAAGCCGCGCTCGAAGAGCTGCGCGCGGTGTTCGGCGCGCGCTGGTGAGCCGCGCACCATCGACACAATGAACCGCTCGGTCCGCATGCGATTGCCCGTGCGGCCCTTGTCCAACCAATACAGGAGATGCTTCGATGCCTCGCTTCGCTGCCAATCTGACGATGATGTACAACGAACACGCGTTTCTGGACCGCTTCGCTGCTGCGGCGCGCGACGGCTTCGAAGCCGTGGAGTTCCTGTTTCCCTATGACTTCTCCGCCGCCGACATCAAGGCACGTCTGGACGAACATGGCTTGACGCAAGCGCTCTTCAACGCGCCCCCCGGCGACTGGGCCAACGGCGAGCGCGGCATCGCGTCGCTGCCGGGCCGCGAAGACGAGTTTCGCCGCAGCGTCGACCGCGCGCTCGAGTACGCGCGCGTGCTCGGCAACGACAGGCTGCACGTGATGGCGGGTCTCATCAAGCCGGAGCAGTCGCGCGCCGCGCATCGCGAGGTGTACCTGAACAATCTCGCGTATGCGGCGAAGGCCGCGCGGGCCGACGGCATCACCGTCGTCATCGAGCCGATCAACACGCGCGACATCCTCGGCTTCTTCCTGAACCGTCAGGACGACGCGCAGGCGATCTGCGCGGAAGTCGGCGCGCCGAATCTGAAGGTGCAATTCGACCTGTACCACTGCCAGATCGTCGAAGGCGATCTGGCAGTGAAGCTTAAACGCGACATGGCGGGTATCGGCCACATCCAGATTGCGGGGGTGCCCGAGCGTCATGAGCCGGATATCGGCGAAGTGAACTATCCGTATCTGTTCGCGCTGATCGACGAACTCGGTTACGCGGGCTGGATCGGTTGCGAATACCGGCCGCGCGCGGGCACGTCGGAAGGACTGGGATGGGCGAAGCCGTGGCTGAAGGCGCGCGCCTGAACGCATTCGACAAACGGAAACACTGAGGAGCAACGCAGCATGAAAGTACTGATCACGGGCGGCGCGGGTTTTCTCGGCCAGCGTCTTGCGCGCGAACTGCTCGCGCGCGGTGAACTGAAGGGCACGGACGGACAGCGTCAACCCATTACCGAGCTGGTGCTGCTCGACGTCGTCGCGGCGCCCGGGCCTGACGACAGTCGCGTGCGCGTCGAAGTCGGCGACATTGCCGAGCGGAGCGTGCTCGAACGTCTGATCGACGCGAAGACGGACGCGATCTTCCATCTCGCCGCGATCGTCAGCGGCCAGGCGGAAGCCGACTTCGATCTGGGTATGCGGATCAATCTCGACGCGTCGCGTCTTTTGCTCGACGTGTGTCGCGAGCGTGGACATCGCCCCCGCGTCGTGTTCACGAGTTCCGTCGCGGTGTATGGCGGCGATTTGCCCGACGTCGTGCTCGACGAGACCGCGCTGAATCCGCAGTCGTCGTATGGCGCGCAAAAGGCGATTGCCGAATTGCTGCTGAACGACTATGCGCGGCGAGGTTTCGTCGACGGCCGCGTGCTGCGGCTGCCGACCATCAGCGTGCGGCCCGGTAAGCCGAATGCGGCGGCGTCGTCGTTTGCGAGCGGCATCATTCGCGAGCCGCTCAACGGCGAGCCTGCTGTGTGTCCCGTCGACGGCGCGACGCGGCTGTGGCTGCTGTCACCGCGCAAGGCGATCGAGTGTCTGGTGGCGGCGTGCGAGATCGACGCGGCGGCGCTCGGCAACCGGCGCACGGTGAACCTGCCGGGCGTGTCCGTCAGCGTCGACGGCATGATCGCGGCACTGCGCGAAGTGGCGGGCGATGCCGTCGCGGCACGTGTCGAATGGAAGCGCGATGACCGCGTCGAGAAGATCGTCGGCAGCTGGCCCGCGCAGTGGGATGTTTCCCGCGCCACGCAGCTAGGACTGCACGGCGACGCTTCGTTCAAGGACATCGTCCGCGCGTTCATCGACGACGAACTGGGCGGGAAGATTCCGCAGCGCTGATTGCGATGACTATAGCGGTGATCGCGATCGAAATCGCTGACTTGTTGATGTCGCCGCGATAGGGCTATAATCGCGTCCACTTCTTCGGGGAGTAGCCGCCCGGCGCGCGATGCGCCGGGGCGCACGTCAACATACTTGCGGCCGAAAGGCGCATGGCGTGTGCAGCAATCGCCTGGCAAGACCGATGATGCATGTCTCCACCTGACCGGGTCGCGGAGACGCGCGTCATCGTCGTCTTACTGTGCGGCCCGGTTATCACAACCCAACATGGAATCGTTCCTCGTTTCAACCAGCATCGTCGGTCTCGCGGAGATCGGCGACAAGACCCAGCTTCTCTCGCTCGTCCTCGCTGCGCGGTTTCGCAAGCCGGTTCCCATCGTTCTCGGCGTGCTGGTGGCGACACTCATCAATCATGCTGGTTCGGGCGCGCTCGGCGCGTGGCTCGCGAGCGTCATTCATCCGCACGTGATGAACTGGGCCGTGGTGGCGTCGTTTGCGTTGATGGCCGTGTGGATTCTGATTCCGGACAAGCTCGACGAAGCGGAGGCCGTCACGACGAAGCACTCGATGGGCGTGTTCGGCACGACGGCGCTCACATTCTTCCTCGCGGAGATGGGCGACAAGACGCAGATCGTCACGATCGCGCTCGCAGCGCGTTTTCACGAGTTCTTTGGCGTTGTGCTGGGCACGACGCTCGGCATGATGCTCGCGAACGTGCCCGTCATCTATCTCGGCCACCGTTTCGCGGACCGTCTGCCGACCAAGGCCGTTCACGTGCTCGCCGCGATCATCTTCGTGGTGCTCGGCGGACTGGCGCTGAGAACGGCGCTCTATCCGGATGCGCATCCGATGTTCTGACGATGGGGAAAGGGCGCAGGAAATTCTCTCGCCTGACTCCGCGCAACTGGGATAAACGCATTGCAGATTAAAAGACGTCAGCTCCGCACGCAGCGAAACCCCGCATACACATGCTGGTAATGTGCCTGAAACCAGTTGCGGAACGTGGGCCGCAACATGCATTGCGCGGTGCGCGCCGACCCGCCCTTCAGCACGTAGTGCTGTCCATCGAAGAAATTGGCCGAGTAGCCGAGATAGAACGGAAATGCCTCGAAGCCGGGCAGCGCTTCGAATTGCGATGACGTCCACTCCCAGCCATTTCCATACAGCCCTTCGACACCGAACGCGCTGACGTTATCCGGCGACGCATCGACAGCCTGCGGGTTCCAGCTGCGAAAGTCATAGTTGCCCGAAGGCGCGTGCGGCACGCCTTGCGCGGCGCGTTGCCATTGCGCTTCCGTGGGCAGCGCCTTGCCCGCCCAGCGCGCGTACGCGCTCGCTTCGGCATGGCTCACGTAGGCGGGCCAGTCGGGCGGCAGCGCAATGTCGTCGAACATCGTACGCAACAGCCACGTGCCGTCGTCGCGCCGCGACCACGTCACGGGATGCGCGATGCCCTCCGCCTCCTTCCACGCCCAGTCCTTGTCGGTCCAGTAAGCGCGCTCGCGATAACCGCCCGCGTCGATGAACTCGCGGAACTGCGCATTCGTCACCATGTACCGATCGATCTCAAACGCGTCGACCTGCACGCGCTGTTCGCCGAATTCGTTGTCCCAGCCAAAGCGGCCGTCTTCTTTCTTCATGCCGAGCACGGCCTCGCCTGCGGGCACGCGCATCATCGGCGTCGACCCGACGTTGCGCGATGCGTGCTCAACGGGCGTCGCGCCGCGCGGCGCGCTCTTCATGTGGAGCGGCAACTGATGCAGCATGTACGCGAGCGTTTCCGCGTGCATCAGGCGATGCTCGATCGCCACGTGCAGCAACTGCTCCGGCGAGCCCGTCGCCATTCCGCCGCGGCCGAACTCGAATGCGGCAAGCCGGCTGTCGATCTGCTCGCGCGCCTTGCTTGCATAGTCGCGCACGCTGTCGAGCGAAGGCCAGTCGGAAGGTTGATCGGTCGGAAACCCGCCGTCGACAGGATCGATGCCGAAGGCGAACAGCTTGTCGAGTTCGGGCGCGAACGCGGGCAGCGGGCACAGGCGCTCGTCGAACAGATTGCGGTCGAAGGCTTCGAGATGGCCGATGTAGAAAACGATCCGATGCCGCTCGCGGATCGGACGTTCATAGAGATATTCGGGTTTGACGACCGCGAACAGCGCGTCCGTGACGCGGCGAGCGTCGATCATGCGCTGGACCAGCGGGTGTTGCGGAGCGGGGTCGCGATTCATTGGCCGGGTCTCCTCGTGGGCAGCGTGGGACGGGAGCGAGCCGCCGTGGCGGGGACGCCCGTCCTCGGGGGACAGTCTTGAACTGTACCCCACCCGCACGACACGTGCCAGGCGAGTGCGCACGGGCGGCTTGCGAGGCGCAGCCGCGTGTGTGCGCTTCGAGCGCGTTTTGAGTCGGCGTTGAGTGCCCTTGAGCGCGCCTTGAATGCGCCTTGAGCCCGGTCGAGATGTTATCGGCCCGGACGTTCGGGCGGTCCCACCTGACGCAGCCCCTCAGGATCGACGATGTGAATGAAGCGGCCTTGTGCGTCAATCAGTCCGCGCTTTTGAAATCTTGACAAGGTGCGGCTCACGGTTTCGAGCGTCATGCCGAGGTAGCTGCCCATGTCCTCGCGCGTCATCCGCAGGTTGAATTCAGCCGACGAATAGCCGCGCTGCGCATTGCGCTCCGAGATGTCGAGCAGGAACGCCGCGACGCGCTCGTCGGCGCTCAGCGAGCCGAGCACCATCATCTGCGCGGCTTCGCGGACGATCTGCTCGCCCATCAGCTTGTGCAGGCGTTCCTGCATCGAGCCGATCTCGCGGCACAGATGCTTGAGCGCGGCGTACGGAATGATGCACACAGAGCTGTCTTCGAGCGCGACCGCGCTGCAGGCGTGCTGGTCGCTGCTGATGCCGTCGAGGCCGAGCGCTTCGCCCGCGAGCCGCAAGCCGGTGACCTGCTCGCGGCCGTCGCGATGCGCCATCACCGTTTTCAGCGATCCCGAACGCACGGCGTACAGATTGTCGAAAGAATCGCCCGCGCGATACAGCGACTCGCCACGCCGCACGGCGCGCGCCGTGCAGATCAGCGCTTCGAGCTGCGGCAGCTCGTTGGCCGCGACGCCTTGCGGCATGCACAGATGCCGCATCGCGCACGACGAGCAACGCGCAGTGCTGCGCGCGGCTTGATGCGTGGAACCGGCGGAATGGCGACGGACTCGGACGGGAGCGACAGCGGCAGGATTGAGCATGGGACCGACCAGCTAAAAGAGGGTGAAAACCCATTGTCCCATTCGTTGCTCGTGCAACCGGGCGGCAAAATGACGCGTCGACGCGTGATCCGCCGTTGAGCGGCGTCACGCCTCGTTCGCCTTGTGCCGCGGGCGCCCTGCGGCAGATCAGGGTTTTGCGTCGACGGATGCGTCCGGTGCGTCCGCACCGCTCGCGGCGGACGGAATCAGCAGGACGGGCAGCGTCGACTGGCGCACGCAGCGCTCGGCCACGCTGCCGAGAATCAGCCGCTGCATGCCGCGCCGGCCATGCGTGCCCATCACGATCAGGTCGGCGCCGAACTCGGCGGCGGCGCGCAGCACGAGCGTCGGGACGTCGTCGAACGATGACGCTTCGCCGACCGCGATATCGCCCGATACGCCGCTGCCGCGCATCGCCGCCGACAGTTCCGCCGTCAGCTCCTTACCCTGCTCGACGAGGCGGTTGCGCAGTACCGACGGGTCGTAGCCCGGCGCATCGAAATACATCGGCGTGTTTTCGACTGCGTAGAACGCGCGCAGCGTCGCGCCGAGCTTGCTGGCCAGACTGAGGGCGCCGTCGAATGCCCGGCGCGACGTGTTGCTGCCGTCGACTGCAACGAGGATGCGTGTGTACATGAAGCCTCCGTGCCGTGGAAAGCGGCGCGCCGCCTGTGTCCCGCCTGCGCCAGCCGCGAGTGAAATTCGTGCGAACTAAGTGCGGCTCAGCGAAAACGTTACGAAATGAAGATTCTAAGTAATTGTTTTTAATAGTATTTTTTCGAGTCGAATACTATTGTATAGGCTTTCAATGAAAAACTCGTTCAGTTAAAGTTATACGGAAACCGTAGCGTTCCAGCAATAGTGTTTATGTTTCGGTCAGCGGAAGAGGGGACGCTTGCGTTCCAGCCCAGCATGCGCAAGCGCACCGTCGACGAGATTGGGTCGTGCAGCGGCAAGCGTGCTTGGGAGGTTCTATGGGAACCTCTTCTGAACGGTTTGGATGGGGCCGATTAACACACCGGAAGCGGCGCGGAGATGGTCGTCCATAGTCTTGGTGCGCTGCACCTATAGTTTTGTCATATGCGCAAGCGCACCAAAACGACTACTGCCGCAGGACGTAGGTGGACCCGGAGGTAGTCGATTCGAGTCAACGGACAGCGGTCGTGGCGAAGTTGTTCTTCCAGCGTCTGAAGATTCCGCGACTTGTCAATCTTGTAAACTCTGGCGACGCGGGCAGGGCTAAGGTAGCCGTGGCGCAATCCTTGACGTCTGCTGAAGGACGGTAAAACGTCTTCGAGAATCGAGCATAACTGGTCAATTGGTCTACGGCTCGCTGCATTTCGGCAACGGGAATACCTTCGTTGCCAACGCGATAAGAGAAAAAGTCCAGAAGCTCCGAATAAATGGCTAGAATTCGAAATACAAATTCAAATTTGTGTGCAGTACACTGGACAACCTCTCTCCCCACTAACTCGAAATGCGCCCCTAGTGGCGAATCATGAACCGGCCGCGTGAAATCAAACATATATTGTATTGTGGAAAGCGCGGCAGCAGCTGGAGGGCATTTTTGCGCCATGACCGCATCTGGATTCGGTAGGGATTTTATTTTAAACGCATCTGCCACCCGCGTTAAGAATAATCTCAAAGATAGAAGGTGGCTAAAGGACCGACCGTTTGGAAAATTTGTTCTGCCTAAACGGAAAAACATGCTGGTGGGCCGATTTTTGAATTTAAGATATATCAGGTCGGGAAACGGAACAAAATGTTCGGGTGCCAGAGGAAGCGGCGTATTGAAGCGCAGGAATACGGGAAATCTACGATGGGTTGATAGACGGCTGAAATAAGGGAAATTTTTTATATCGCCTGATGAGATTCTTATATCCTCTACAACCTTCGTCCACGCTTCGAGTTTCGATAATCTGGCCTCTGCTAAAGCGTACACTTCCGTGTTACTGGGTTCGGCACGCACCTTGACAATATATCCTGATATGGGGCCATTGCAATAATTGCAAATAAATGCTGTCCGGGTCGCATTTCCGCATTTGTCGTACATTCCAACAGGGCGTCGACAGCATTCGCAATGTATGCTGAGGTCGCAATCGTGAATGGGACACAGGACCAGTGTCTCTGCCTGATGCCAAACGCTATGGTAGCCTTCTGCGAGGCAGAAGCGACAAAATCTGAAGAAGAAGTGGATGGGCCAAAACGAGCCCAAAATCCATTCGCTGCACCCGATTGGCGGGAAATCGCACTCTATTCCTTCTGCAAGCAGGCGTCGTCGTTTCTTATACATCGCTTTTATAACGCTAGCCGAGATACACGACCGGTCTCTAATCCTCCACGCGATGCCCAGATTGGATTCATAGGGGTAGGTCTCGGAGCCGAATAATTTTTCCATGTGCATTAAGGGTTCTGGTATTTCAAAATATTCGATTTCATCGATTAGCTCCTTCACTGAGGCGAGATGAAAGTATTGCATCCTCAAACACTTCGTCCGGTAGTACGATAGTCTCGGCATCTATACCTGCGAGCATGACAAGTGCATATCGTATTGCTCTGAAAAAGGGTCGAGCAGTGAAACTGGACGTCATCGTTACGGGCACACCGGCTCTCCAAATTCGGAAAAACTGGTTGGCGGTTGAACCTAGTCTGAAACCGTTAGCGAAGGCCTTGGGGCAGAAAAATTCAGTCCATCGTCTGCCATCGGAGGATGCCGCTGCGTCGATTGCGTCAAAAACCGCTCGCACGTCCTCTTCCGATTCGAATGACCTAAAGGTTACTTCTCTGGACGCAAATCGACCAATGATGTCTTCATAACCCTTAGTGCGTAGCTCGGTTATTCTGGCAGCCAAGTTCGGCGATTGACCAGCCATTATCGTAATAAGGGATACTCCATGTAATGCCAAATGATTGTAGACATCTTTCAAAAACTGAAATTCCGTGATGCCCATTCGATGCGCCTCATCCAGAAATAGCAGGATTTTTCTAATTTTTGATTCGCATCCAACATACGTGAGTTGGGTAAAAGTCCGCGCTCGCAAATCTGGAGTTTCACCATTGGTTGAAAGCTCCAGAATGGATAGAAGATTTTTATAGAAAGCCCGAATCGAAGTGCTTTGTTGCTGATTGATAGGGATGATGAAACTGGAAAGGGAGGGCATGTCGCGGGTCAAGAAGGCTTGTAGGACCTGCAAGCAAGATGACTTGCCGGCGCCCGGGTCGGCAGAGATGAATGCTCCGCTGTCGTTAACGGCGACCATGGGCTTTACAACGCCATACACTTCTGCGACTTGTGGTGTTGCAATCAGGTCGGATGAGCCAAAAATCGGATGACTTGAGAGGTTTTCGAGAGCCGTCCCCAGCTTCTGCGCAGCCGAACTATCTGTTGCCGGCTCTGACCGCTCCGGAGGTGCATGGATAGAAACCGTTGAGAGATTGATTGGCATGGCTATCGACTGCGTTTGAGAGAGGCGATTCGAGGCCTGAGCCCGAACGGGTCGGCTCCTAACGCTGGAGATGGGATAACGGCGGCCGCCGGGGTAGCGTTGGGCCCTTCAGCGTGCGGCGGTGCAGGCGGTTTGGTTGTCCCGGTTCTGCGAAAACGATGGGAAGCAAGGTTGAGCACATCAGACGCGACAGGCATTTCCTGTAAGACTAATTTCCCTTGGTCCCGCTCAATTTTTTGGGCGACGATACTTGCATCTGTTTGGGCCTGCGTGCTTCGGGCGAACTTGTTGGCGAATCTCCTTTCTTTTATAGACACCGCCTCATTTCGCTTTGCGTGCTCTGGTAACAACAGACCAAGTTTCTCCCCGGTTTTCTTGACGACGGCGAACACTTGGTTGGCGTCCTTCTTGTTGACATAGAGGATTAGCGTCTCGTCGAGCAAGTCGTAAGAGCTGGTTAGTCGCCTATGTGTGAAGCGGCACTCCCAAAGATTCACATAGCATCTTCTGCCGGCGGATTGTTTGCCTTTTACTGGCCGCTCTACGATAGTCGCGAGTAGCAGCCA
The DNA here is from genome assembly GCF_037126505.1 of Paraburkholderia bengalensis. Lineage (NCBI taxonomy): Bacteria > Pseudomonadati > Pseudomonadota > Betaproteobacteria > Burkholderiales > Burkholderiaceae > Paraburkholderia > Paraburkholderia bengalensis. The sequence goes on along the minus strand of NZ_JACFYJ010000012.1, from coordinate 113,868 downwards.
ACTCGGAAAGTCCGATTGGGGCAGCGGTTGGGGAAACACCCCGCTCGACGGATGCTCGAAAGCGGCCATAATGGCCTGTAAGGGAGAGTTTCCCTTGTTGGTGGAGTTCGGCGTAACGTTCAGCTGTCGGGCCGATTTGTAGATTGTAGATATTAGTTCGTCTAAGTTAGCTCTTAGAACAATGGCCTTACCAACGGGGTCGTCGCGCCTTGGGTCGCTAGGTCCTGAGCCGTAGGTTGTGCCCAGCTTTTTCGCTCCGTTGGCGGTAAGCCTTCCGATAATATTTTCAATTAAGGCTCGCCCCCACCATTGATACGGTTTTCCAACCAGAACGACACAACCCGTCACCGCCATTACATTGTTGATTGAGTCCTTCGCAAGGTTTGCCCACGCGTTATCGACTTCAAGGAGGGAAAAGCAGCAATTCTTTGCGTCAGGCAAAAAACTATTGATGAGGATAAGATTTTCATTGGCTCCGACGGTAATCTCAGTGCTATGCTCCAACCCGAATAGAGCGCTCGAGACGGTTTCCAGGAAGGAAAGGGAGCTGGGGTTTGCCTCCAGCGCGACATTGAGTCCCAGAATCGCCCCGGTTGAAACCTCCGCCAATAGCCCGATGTACCAGCGCGGTACGGGTATAGGGTGGACTACGCCGTCAATTTCAATTTCGATGATGCTGGCAGCGTCGACCTTGTGGAAGTCGAGTTGAACGCGAGCCATGCATCGCAAATCGGGAAAGATACGCTCGCCCGCTGGGTCCAGGCGCCGGTTTTGCGCCGCCTGTAGTCCGTATCTCGCTGCAAAGGCCTGACTATCTTGTCCACTGAAGCGTTTAACGAACGCGGCAATCGTGTTATAACCCTGCTTCTCCGTGTTGAATGGCCAGTCGTGGTTACTGACGCCGCTGGCTCGAGCTGCTGCGATAAAGTTCTGGTGTATTTCTTTGACCGACAGCGATGCACGGTTCGATTTGCCCGAACTTCTGAGTCGGATGTTTGCTAGCAGCGCCTCTTCAATTGCAGGATGTTCACGAAGAAGCTGGTCGAAGGCGCCAGCATATCCTAACGACCTGTCGATAATGCCCATAGCGGCTTCAGCTCGCACCTTACCGATATCGCGTTCGCTCGAACTGGCGACACGCTTGTACTGTACTATGCGTCTATTTGGAACCAGTGCTTCACAACCCCAAATGGTGGTCGGTGCTTTATATTCAGTGCAACGTTTAAGCAATCGTCTGAGCTCCGGGTACGATATGCCGGTGCGTTCGGTAACGCTTGCGATGGTTTTGCCCTCGGCGTACATCAAAACCGCCTCCCGACGCTTGCTGTACAGGGCCTTGTCGTCCTCGGACAGATTGCTTATATCGGGCTGTTCCCAGCGTTCAGGAGAACCCAGGTTAGGCGAGATGAGAGCACGGATTCTTCCGGCGGTCATGGCGACACTGACGACAGTATTGATGACCTTCCGAAAAACGCGGATGTCAGATTAGTTTGCAGCGTCCCTGTTTGCAGCGCTCGCCCCACGACTGCAAGCATCCGTGCTTGGTCGATGCCAGGTAAGGAAAGCACACGAGTAAGTGTCGGCTGGCGCTCCCGCTGCAAGCAATTTTGGAGTGCCTCTATCTCACGAAAGCAAGCATGAACGTCGGGTCGAGCTCGATTGATGCACCCAAGTAAGACAATCCAGTTATCAATCAGCTTCTCCTTTCCCGCTAAGTCCTGGCTTGTGAAGACTGAATATCGAATCCCGCTCGCGCGCGACGTTCTGAAGTGCTTCAAGTCGGTCCTCGTCTTCTCGACTGGCCGTTGGATTCATCCAGATTGTTTCTTGCGAAACTGCGCCATCGGCATGATGTAGCTCGCAATCAGCCTGTGCTTTCTGCTCAGTCCCGCCTGATACATAGGTAATTGGCGGCACCTCGAACGTGTAGTGGCGTATTGATGGGTCTCCTTCCGCTAACACAGCCCTGCAGAATCGCGCGTCGCCGTAGAGGTAGAGGCGAGCACCGAGTTTCGGAGACTGCAAAATCCACATTGTGCTGTACCGATGGCGGGGTGCTCTCGACCGTTGAACGGGCGAAAGTGACTGTTCTTCAGAGAAAAGAAGTGGCAAGGGAGCAATCATCGATGCGGCCCTCCAATCTTAAGAACTGTTTGAGTGCCGTTAGACTGCCGATAAACCATGCGGCGGGGACGACTCCGTGAGGGCTGGTATGAACCCAGTCCGCCACTGCATCACTATCATCAACGACCGTTTTGCTATGACGTACAATGGCTTAAGAGGTGCTGACGGGCCTCAAGTGCCCAGTTTGAGCATGCCATCACAAGCTAAAATAAACAGATTTTTCCTCTTAAATGAGGAAAAATCGTGCTTTTTCCTCGCATCTGAGTTATATGTCATCAAGCGCCCGAAGTCAAGATTCTGCGGAAGTAATCGGTCACGAGACTGTCGTTGATTTCTCGCGGGAAGCGAAGCTCGCTTTGAGAGCGGAGTTGGAGCGGCGTCAGCTCACATATAAAGACCTCGCCGCCCGCATGTGTGAAGTGGGATTTCGCGAAACGCCAAAATCTGTCGCGGAGAAAATAGGGAAGGGACGGTTCCAGTTCGCTTTCTTTCTTCAGTGTTTCTACGCGCTAGGAGTGGATGTTGTGCGCATACATATTCCGTCTCGACCGGATATCGCTGTCGAGCTTGCACGGCTTCACGGCGTGCAAGAGTAAGGAATCCACAATTTTAGATTTTGCGTGCGTTTTACAGTCGCTCCGCACGTAAAACGTTGGCCGTAGCTTCTGTCGCTGCGCGCAAACCTTTACAACCCGAGCTTCTGCGGTGTGACGACAAGTCGAGCTTCTGTCGCTAGGCACCCATCTGAGCGATGCTCTGCCTAGCTCGTCGTGAGGTGACGCTTGCGAAACAGTGCGTAGCGCTAAAACGGGTAGCGGGCGGGGCTGCATCTAAAATCGCAACGACACCGGCGATGACGGTCGGTGCGGAAAAGATAGCTATAGGCTGGATGAAACCAACCTCTACCGCAGTCTTACCACTCTATCTAGATGCTTTCGACCTGGCCACCATGCTCGGTCTCTCAGTCGGGACAATCATCCTGCGAGCACGACACCGCCCCTGGCTGCTGCCACCGCGCGTCGAAGTCTACAACAGGGAACTGTTGCGCTGGCGGCAGGATGTCGTCCAAACCTGGTTGCGCAACGGATAAGCGCGAGTGTCCGGAACTAAAGCAACTCGACTGGATGGATTCCGAACGCCTCTGCGAGTTTCTCGAGCGTCGCAAGCTGAAGGGGCGTGCCGCGGCCGTGCGGTGCTTCGACCCTGGAGATGAAATTGCGGTCAACCCCCGCAAGCTGCCCCAAGTGTTTCTGCGAGATGCCCATCTTTTCTCGCAAGTTGGCGACCTTAGCGCTAACCGCGGCGCTAGTGACATCCCCGGTTGGCGGGCGTCGCTCGATTTCGCCCTTGCCAGAGAAAGTCATTAACACACGAACATCGATGTCAAGCGCCCTCGCGAGCGCCTCTGCGCGTTCCAATGTCAGGTTGGGGGATGTTCGTTCCAAACGACTGATGGTCGTGCGGTCGGCGCCAATATGAGTGCCAAGCTCCTCCTGCGACATCCCCAGTTCAATGCGATAGGCCCTCAGGTTTCTTGCGAAACGCTCTCGCAGGGTCACTGGTTCACTAGATTTCGTCATGCCGCCATTTTCATGACGACAACATAAATGTCTACGGCAGATAAATGTTCTACATTTAACGTGTAGACATTTACATGTACAATGTAAACGCCTACACTTCGCTTCATCGGTTTTAGATGGGGCTGAAAGCGTCAGCACGTCGCGTCCAATCGAGGTGCCTTTTGACTTTAGACAATTCTGGAAGCAGCAGGTGGAAGCGGTTTCGCGACCAGCCGTTTACCCGAGTTCAGTTGCTGGGCGGAGGCAATCCCGAGGAGCGCATCCGCGCTTTAGATAGCGTTGGCAAGTGCGATGAGCTTGTGGTGCCGGGCGGCCAGCCAGATATCGTCGATTCGGTGCGTGCGCTCTCGACGTTGCCTATGCCGGCGCTGTGCGTAGCCGGTCCTCACGAATGCCACGAGTGGCGGTCAATTCGAGGCGCTGTAAACAGGGAGCAGTCGTGATGTCGTTTTATGCAGTAGACCATGCAACGTTCAGGCGGGGAGAGGACATTGCCATTGCTGTGTGCATCGGCCGTTTCGGCTCGGACCTGCGATGCACGCAAGAGCTGTACAGCGGTTGCGTGCAGCACGGCGGCGCCCACAATATTTGGACCGACGCGTATCACGCTTTATATAGAAATGAGAGCGCTCAGCTTGTTTCGGACGACGGTCAGCTGACATTAACCAGGTCGGCGTCGACTAAACGGCAGCACCGTGTAACGCACGTGACGTGCTTTGTCGAGCAGGAACGAGCGGCGGTGCAAATTGCATCCGCTCGGTTTACGGTATCTGTCGACTCGGTAGGTCGTGTACGCGGCGAAGCTGTTGCCACTGGCCAGCGGGCGAAAAAAATAGCACGCTTGCGCGTTGACCCATTTCATTCTGCTTCGGAAATCGGCCTTGCGGTACTGCTGCATCTAGCTAGCCTGGAATACCAACCCGCGGTCTCAGACATCATGCGCCGAATGCGGCGGGAAGACCCATTGTGAACAGTCGATGAGCGAAGCTCCCGAATTGTCGCCAGCCACCCCCTTTCTGCAGACAGATGTCTCTGTGTACCTCGGTGATTGCAGCGGCGATTCGTTGAAGGTAGTGTGCGATGGCATCTCAATCGAATCGCGCGGGTCGACATGGCAGCGCGCGTTGCTCGCCCTTGCGCATCCGACGCCACCTGGTCCATATCCGGTCGCCGCGCAATTTACGATTTTTGTTCACGAGACGTCTGGCTATGCTACGACGGACCCTCGCGCAGTGGTCACCTTTCGAATTGACGTTCGATGCGACGGAATGTGGGCGCACGCCAGCGTTCAAAGTGCTCAGTCGGTCACGGAGCTCCCATCTGTCTCATACGTGATTGGCGACGATGTGGTCACTACTGCCCGTCGCGTGCTGGAGGCGTGGCAAGTACGTGGTGCCGCGTGAGGCACTGCCAATATCCCGGATGAGGCGATTGCTCTCGGGGTGCCTGTTTATGAACCCAACGCTTCCTCGCGCCACTAACCGGAGGTCCCGACAGGACATGGGTGAACTGACGATTTTTTTTTACGATGGCGCCTATGGTGGAGACCTCGCCACAATGGTGCACCTGTGCGATGTGGAAGGCAGTGTGGTGCCCGATGACAGGCCTCCCTTTCCGCTTCTTGAGGAGGTGAGGCGCGTGCTCGGGATGTGTGCGGAAAAGTATGCGGCGCCCTGTGCGTCAGGAGACTGCTTCTCTGTACTCATCGGTCGAAAGACGGAAGCGCAGCTCCAGCATCTGGCAAGGCTTGACGTGGTGGCGCAGCAAGGGCTCGCTCGCGCAAGCGTGATATACGCAGACGGCTCTCGGACTGACATAAACGGCGCAGTCTTCGAGGGTGACGACGACGTCGTGACGACACTCCTCAATGTTCTGGAAGCGCAAACGGACGGCGTGCGATAGGAACGATGTCATGGCCCTCATGCTGCATGTGGTGTGGGAAAATAGGATGCTGCTAGCCGTACCAGCATGCGCCGCTTTCCTCGGCTACCTCCTCGGTCGCTTGCTTCGCGGCGTTGGCCGAAAATAGCGCTGCTACAAGTCGCTTGGGCGACATGTGCTGATGACAGTCTTGTCAGCACCGCATTGAACGGTTTGCCGCAATCGCCTTTTTTATTGGCGTTCCGGTTTAGTCGTCATGCTTCGACGTGCTCTACTTGACACCCCGTGCTGTTCAGTTCGACACGGAACATCCATCATGAAGATACGTGCCGCGAGACCCGAAGACCTCGACGCCATCAACGTCTTGCTCACTGAAAATGCGCTGCCGGCGTCCGACATCACCCGTGAACTGTTGCGTGACTTCGCCGTCGCAGAAGGGGACGGTGGCTTTCTAGTGGGGTGCGTTGGGCTGGAGAGCTGTGGCGCCAATGCGCTGTTGCGGTCACTGGCTGTTGCGCAGACAGTGCGCAACGCCGGATTGGGAGGTCGACTGTTGGCACGTGCAGAAGACCTAGCACGCAAAAAGGGCATCTCGGAACTGTGGCTGCTTACTACGACGGCACCCGATTTCTTTCGCCGAAAAGGCTATGTGGACGTCGGACGAGGCGCCGCGCCGACCGAATTGCAGGCGACTTCGCAGTTCGCCCAATTGTGTCCAGCGAGTGCTGTCTGCATGACGAAAATTATCTCTTCATGCTAGCCGTGGTTATCGACCCAGGCGACACCGCGATAGACGTGCAAGTTCTGCTGCTCATCAGTAAACAGCCTGCTAAAGAAAGCAGTCAAGCGCGCTATCGGGGATAGGACATCACGCCACACTTCGTTTCACGAAGTACGAATCGCGGGAAAGAAACTGCAATACGTGCTTGAGTTCTTTTCACCCATTCTGCAAAGGGACCATCAGGCCGTCATCGAAAGCTTGGCGTCTGTGCAGGATGTACGTGGCAGGCTAAACGACCTCGTGACCAATGAAGCGCTCCTGCGCGAGCATGCGTTTCAGTTGTGGCCGGAAATAGATATGCTTCAAGTCGCTTGGGCAACATGTGCTGATGACAGCCTTGCCAGCACCGTATCGAACGGTTCTGCCACAGTCAAACCCTCGGAGCACCTGATTCCTATCAAGCATGAGCACCGCGCCGGTGGCGGCGCCGCGATAATATCGTCGCGTTACAGCGACGAAACGTAACTGTATGTCGCGTAGCAGCAAAGAAAGCTCCGCGCGTGTCGCGCAGCACTGAAAAACCAGCTCAACGCCCTGTTTGATTGCAGCATGAGTCGCGGTGCAGCGAGGACCAGGCGGCCGTGAAATCGGACAAAAACCTGTTGTATATTGATGCCGAACTTCGTACGTTCGTCTTGGAAGTTGTAAGAGTGCTCTGTCCGACGAGGAACTGTGAATACGCTTCGACGACGTGCGAGGACCTTGCTGGTCAGCTATCCGCGAATGCATCGTGGAACATCGCGACCGCCGGCATGTCCCGTGACGTGGCGTTGAGTAGAGCAGAAGAAGGCGTGAGAGCGAAGGTCGATGCGGCCGAGTGGGACTTTTCGCGAAGCGAGGTAGCTTGGGTACTGAACCGCTCGCGCGGGTTGATGCAGATGGGGGATGATGGCAAGGCGCAAATCTCGTGAGGTCTGCGAAACGGCGAGCCTGGGACTATGAGACGCAGAATCGACGCAAACAGTTGCATGCGCTATCCGACCACTACTAAAGCTAGGACGAACAAACGCTAAATCGTTCCTGACGGGCAGTCAACACGCAGGGAACGTTGCAACGTGCTGTGTTCCCTGCCAAATGACTGGCGACAATGTGTCGCAGGTTACGCGGCCGCTGCCAACTGTGCCTTGTGCTGTGCGACCACTGCTGCTTCTTCCTTCAAGGCTCTTTTGACCGCCGGGCGGGTCTCGATGCGCTCTATGTAGGCGTTCAGGTTCTTCAGGTGGTCGAGGCTCACGCCCGAACGCTCATGCCACAGCGTCGCCCATACGTACGCATCTGCGACCGTGAATTGCTCTCCCATCAGATAAGCGCGGCCATCAGCAAGTTTTGCGTCGAGCAAGCCGTAGGCGGTCTGCAGCTTGTGCGTGTGATATGCGATGCCGTCCGCGTTCATCAGCTTGCGCATGAGCGGAATGTGTTTCTGCGCGATTTCCGTCGCGATAAACGTTAGCAACTGGTCCATCTTCACGCGCTCCAGCGTGCCGCGCTTCGGGATGAGACCGGCCTCCAGATGCTGGTCAGCGAGGTACGAGATGATGATGATGGTTTCAGTCAATCGGGTTTTCGCTTCATCGTCAAGCTCAAGGACGGGCACGTACTGCAGCGAGTTGACGTCGGCGAACTTCGAGCCGTTCGACGTGGACTTGCCGAACACGTCGAAATGAATCAGTTCCGGGGAGAGGCCAAGCTCGTTGGCAATGACCTGTACAGCTTGTGAGCACGTTGCGTCGGCAATGTAGAGCTTCATTTCCTTGACTTCCTTGGTGGTGGGTAGGGCTAGCTGGTTGGGGAGATGTGTTGCAATAAGTTGTAGAGAAGTATCGGCATTTCTAGCAGTCGGATAAATCACTGTTCAGGAGTCGCTCTGTCGCTTTCCGGTCGACAATTCTCTTGGTTAAGTCACTGTATGCAGGCGCGCTATGCGTCGTGATGGGAGTGAAGCAGTGAACAAGATGGCTGGTGGCGACGGCGGCTGCACACTGAAGCTCACTCTCCGAGTCTCGACATGGACGAGGTGTGATGCGCTAAGTGCACTAACGAGCATGTCCGGTCATACGCCAGTCAAGTGCATTGCAGCGTCGATAGCGACGAAATCAGTCGCGAAGCGTCATGCGGCGCCTCTCATCCGTCGTGCAACGACGATGGAAGAAGTGGTGAACCTCGTCGTCTATCTGTCCTCGCCGTGAGCATCCGTGGTTATGCAAGCCATGAATGCGGGCGGACCGCGGTATCGCGGACGATTGCCAGGCACGACGTCATCGTTAAAAAGTAGGCCTGCCCGCAAAGCCGGGCGGCCCGTATGTATGTCGGACAGCGAAAGCCAGGTATTCGCCGTCACACAAGTCAGTCCGCCGCAGCCGTGACGTCTTGTGCAGAGCGGAATTTTGCAAATGCCGTGCGTATTTCAGCGGCAAAGACTTGTGGTTGCTCGAACGCGGCAAAGTGACCACCCTTCGCGGCCCGGTTCCAGTAGAACATGTTGCTGAAGGCGCGCTCCGCCCACTCCTTGGGCGGCGTATAGATTTCACCAGGGAACACACTGACGGCAACGGGAATATCGACCGGCACGGCAGCGAACGTCAGCCCGGGATGCTCCGCATAGATGCGGGCCGACGACGCACCGGTGTTGGTGAGCCAGTAGAACATGATGTTGTCGAGCATCTGGTCGTACGAGAAGACGTTTTCCGCCACACCGTTGCTGTCGCTCCACGCCGCGAGCTTCTCATAAATCCAGGCTGCCTGGCCCGCCGGCGAGTCGGCAAGCGAATAGCCGATGGTTTGTGGGCGTGTCGTCTGCAGGTGGTGATAGAACGAACCATCTTCAGCGAAGAGAATGCATTGCGCGATGGCGACCTTCTCCTCGTCGGTCGGATTCTCCGGGAAGGGAACCGGTGCAACGAAAGGCAGGTTCACATGAATCGCGCGAAGCCCTTCGAGCTTCAGGCGGCCCATCTCGGTCGTGATGACGCTGCCCCAGTCACCACCTTGCGCGACATACTCGAAGTACCCGAGCCGCTTCATCAGCAGGTCCCACGCACGGCCGATGCGCGTGCGGTTCCAGCCTTTCTCTGTCGGCTTACCGCTGAAGCCAAATCCCGGAATGCTCGGCAAGACGAGATGGAACGCCTCTTCCGCATGCCCGCCGTGTTTCGTCGGATTGACGAGCGGGTCGATAACGTCCAGGAACTCGACGATGGAGCCGGGCCAGCCGTGCGTCATGACCATCGGTGTCGCATTCTCGTGCTTGGAGCGAATATGCAGGAAGTGAATCTCCACGCCGTCGATTTCGGTCGTGAACTGTGGATAGCTGTTCAGTCGGGTCTCGAGACGACGCCAGTCATACTGCGTGCGCCAGTATTCAACGAGTTTTCGCACACGTTCGAGTTGGGGGCCCTGAGCCGAATCCACGACCGTTTCTCGTTCCGGAAAACGAGTTGCGCTGAGACGCTGCCTGAGGTCTTCAAGGTCCGACTGAGGAATTTCGATACGAAAAGGGGTGATGTCCATGGCTACGGTTGTCTGCCTGAATGGCGCTATTAGGGAACCGGAATGCTATGCGCGTGCAGGACGCCGTTGAAGCTACGTTCGGGAGACGCAGTGTCGCTTTGACGGAGACAGTGATTGTCGCTTCACGAGAGACGCTCTGACGACAACCGCGCTGTTTATCCAATTCAGCCGCGTAGCGAGAATGGCGACTTTCGTGCGCCTATCAGCTTGCCTGGGGTCGCTAATCGTATCCAAATCCATCTCGCAGGGCTTTCTTCATGAACACTGCAACGTCGCATGGCGAGGACGGAGAGAAGCTGCTGATTTTGGCAGCGGTCTGTCTGGCAGCGCTGGTGCTTCCTCTTTCATTTTCTGGCGGCGCGGTTGCCACGCCCGCAATCGGTCGCGACTTGGGCGGTAGCGCGACCATGCTCACCTGGGTGACCAACTCATTCATGCTGAGCTTCGGCAGTCTGCTGATGGCGGCTGGCGCGCTGGCCGACCAGTTCGGCCGTAAGCGCCTATTTGCGTTTGGCCTCGGTGGTTTCATCCTTACGTCCTTTGCGATGGGCTTCGCGCCGTCAACGCTGTGGTTGGATGTACTTCGCGCGATTCAGGGTGTAGCTGCCGCCGCGTCGCTGTCGAGTGGCGCCGCATCGCTTGCGCAGGAATTCGATGGCCATGCGCGCACGCGTGCATTCAGTATGCTGGGCACCAGCTTCGGTATCGGGCTTGCGTTCGGCCCACTCATGGCCGGTGTGCTCATCGAACACTTTGGCTGGCGCTCCATCTTCTTCATCATCTCGGCCATCGGCGTCCTCGCTTTCGTGTTCGGCATTCCGCGCATGCGTGAAACGCGTGACCCGGGTGCTACGGGTCTCGACTATCTAGGGACGATTACATTCACGGCAATGCTCGCGCTCTTCACGTTCGGTGTGATTCAGGCGCCGGAAAGCGGATGGGGCAGCACGCTCGTTGTGACGCTGCTTGTGCTCTCTGCCTTCATGCTGGGGACGTTCATCGTTGTCGAGAACAGGGCGAAGCGCCCGATGCTCGAGTTGAGCCTTTTCCGTTACCCGCGCTTTGTCGGCGTGCAGATTCTGCCTGTGGGAACGTGCTACTGCTACATCGTGCTCGTCGTGATGCTGCCGCTGCGCTTTATTGGCGCGGAAGGTATGAGCGAAATCGAAGCAGGCCTGCTCATGATTGCGCTTTCCTTGCCGATGCTCATCGTGCCGTTGCTGGTCGCATCCTTCACACGCTGGATTTCCGCCGGTGTGCTGTCGGGTATCGGATTTCTCATTGCTGCGGCGGGGCTTTACTGGTTGAGTCTCATCGATTTCAGTGCAGCCAAGTTGGCGCTTATCATGCCGATGCTGGTGATTGGCATTGGCGCAGGCATGCCGTGGGGGTTGATGGATGGTCTGTCGGTCAGCGTGGTGCCGAAGGAGCGCGCAGGAATGGCTGCGGGCATCTTTAGCACGACGCGGGTGGCGGGCGAGGGCATCGCGCTGGCGATTGCCACGGCTGTCCTGGCTGCTCTGGCACACACGAGTTTGCTGCGTATCATGCCGGAAAACGTCGACGGCATTGCGTCACGCGTGTCGGAAGCTGCACAGCGCATCACCGCGGGCGACATGGCCCATGCTGCGGAGATTCTTCCGGAGGCAACGCGCCACGCGCTTTCCACAAGCTATGCGGACGCTTTCACCAGCCTGTTACACGTGCTGATTGTTATTACTTTGCTGTCAGCCGTGGCCACTTTCGCGTTCCTAAGCCACACGCCTGAGCAGGACGATGAGCCGGGCGCTGAGGCCGGCGCGAAGAAGGTTACGGACACGGTGGCAAGTGCCTGAGCGATGAAAGGGTACGAGACCTGATACAGTTCCTGGATTCCTGTTATTACGTCAGGACGGTCATCACATGAATGAACGCGCAGATGCTCCTATCAATGAAATTGTCGCCTTTGTGGCGGTCGCGCAGAGCGGCAGTTTCACCCGTGCAGCTGAAGAGATTGGCACGAGCAAGTCGAATGTGGGCAAGGCTGTTCAGCGTCTCGAAACGCGGCTGGGCTCACGCCTTTTCCAGCGCACGACTCGCGCGGTGCGTCTGACTGAAGACGGTGAGATTTATCTCGAAGCCGCGCAGCAGGCGCTGGAAAGTCTGCGTGACGCGGAACAGCAACTGGCATCGAGACGCTCGGAGCCAGTCGGGCGCGTGAAAATCGACCTGCCTGCCGGCTTTGGTCGCCTGCTTCTGCCGAGCTTCATCACGCTGCGTGAGAGGTACCCAGGCATTACGCTGGAAGTCGCGCTAACCGACCGGATGTCGGACCCCATCGGAGAAGGCTGGGATGTTGTAGTGCGCATCGGCACACTACCTGAGACCAGTGAGCTGACCGTACGCAAGCTGTGCGACCTGCGGTTGGGTCTATATGCGGCACCCGAATACCTTCAGCGCAAGGGACGGGCCATCAGGGACATCTCAGAGCTGGGGGCTCACGACGCTGTTGTCTTTCGGGGGCCTTCGGGGCGTCTGCGGCCGTGGTCACTCAAGGATGCGGATGCGGTGCGGGAGTTTTCACCTCAACCCGTTCTGGTGCTCACAGATGGTCAGGCTCTAGTCGAGGCAGCGATTGCGGGCTTTGGCATTGCGCAGATACTTGACCGCGTGGCGCTCCCCTATGTTCAGGCGGGGCGATTGGTTCACGTACTCCCGGATGCAGACGTGAACGGGCCGCCTGTACATGCGATTATTTCCCTTGGCCAGAAAATGGCTGCGAAAACGCGGGCGGTCGTCAACCACCTCGCCGAAACTCTGCAATCAGCGTCGTGAAAGCTGAGCGCTTCCCGTCGCGTTGCGAATTTCCTGGTTGCATGATTGTTCAACTACGGGAAGAACTTGATTCTGCCCCGTGCGCACTATTCCATCCTTAGGGCGGGTTACCCGTCCGTCTTGCAATCCAGGGTAACGCGTTCACCACAGGAACGTCGGGGCCGTTTGCACTCGATTACCGGCAAGACTTAAGTAGAAAAATACATCAGTGATTCTCCAGCCGCCCGATATTACCCATTAAAGCGGTATCGCTGCCTCCATTCCTGTCATCTCCAATTCCATGTGCGTAGCGGAATCGGACGCAGGCCTGCAACGCGGAGCCTACCGGCTGAAGGACGGAAAGACGCTGCCTACGTACGATGAACCCGCGGACAGCCCTCAGACGATGGTGAACAGTGCGAGCCGCCGATGGCCGGCGGCACAATAATCACTGGCGGAGCGTGTCGATGATGAACCCGATTGATGCAGCATCCATGTTTGCCGAGTGCTTCATTTACGGCTCCGGGAATGTGCGAGAGATTGCGGCCATCGATGCGACGGGTCTGAAATTCGACCTTTAACCGCCGCATGAAGCACTGTGCTGGATGCATAACCCCATCTTCTGCTGTCAGTTGTCCCTTGGCGCCTGGGGCTTTGCGTCCTCCTCGGTAGCCAAGTCCCGATTCTATTGTTTTGCGTCTTCCGGCCGCGTCCGCTCGCCGTAACCCCGAGGCGAGCGGGCATTTTTCTATACACCGCACTTGGAAATAGGAAACCCGCCCTGCTGTGGGCGGGTTTCCGGGATAACTCCAGCAGGCAGTTTGCTTATTTCATCGCTACGGCCGGTTCAGTTGCGTGGCGCCGTTCGACTTGCCCGATGGCAGGTTCAGCGAGCCGTGGAACAACATCGCCCCAGCCACCACCGAGCGCGCGAATCAGGTTCACGGTCGACGCAGCCTGAACACCCTGCAGCTTCACGGCATCACGACGCGCCTGCAGGACTGTTCGCTGGGCTTCGAGCACGTCGAGATAGTTGATGGCTCCCTCGGTGTACTGCTTCCGGGAAAGGTCGGCAGCCCGTTGAGACGCTTTCACCGCATCATCCTGTGTTTTCGTCTGCGTCTCGAGGATGCGCATGTCAGATAGATTGTCTTCGACCTCCTGAAATGCGACGAGAACCTGCTGTCGGTACTGGGCGACGTCCTCTTCGTAGATAGCGCGTGCGTTTGCTAGGTTTCCCTTGCGGCGACCGCCATCGAAGATTGGAATGTTCAACGAGGTGCCTGCGAGCGGGCCTAGCAGAAATGTGCGACTGCTCCATTTGAAGAGCTCGCCAATGGTGTCCGATTCGAACCCGCCCATTCCAGTCAGCGTCAGCGACGGGAAGAATGCGGCCTTGGCGATGCCGATGCGTGCATTGGCCGCGGCCATGGCGCGCTCGGCAGCGGCGATATCTGGACGGCGCTCGAGCAGCGACGAAGGCAGGCCCGGCGGAATGCGCAGATTGACCGGCTGAAGCGGATTCGCTGCTATCGAAAACTCCGCAGGAGCCTTGCCGAGCAGTACGGCAAGGCTGTGCTCGGACGTTGCGCGCAGGCGCTGTACTGTCATCGCATCCGAGCGCGCGGTCGACAAGTCCGCCTGGGCACGCTGAACGTCCAGTTCGGTCACGTCACCTTCGGCAAATCGCCGCTGCACGAGCCTCAGGCTTTCTTCACGCAGCTGGACCGCCTGCGTGAATACATCGGCTTCCGCGTCAAGTTCGCGCAACGCAAAGTAGTTCTGTGCAACGTCAGCCTGCAACGCGAGCAGCACGGAGCGGTAAAGTGCCTCGCTTTGCTGGGATTGCGCCTTCGCGGCGTCGATGTTTGATGCCACGCGCCCGAACAGGTCAACTTCATAGGACGCGGTCGCCTGCGCGCGCCAGAACGTCTGCTGCGGGATGTTCGTGCCGTCCGGCTGGAACTGCGAGGCGGCCGACAGCTTTTGCCGCGACGGACCAAACCCGGCATCCAGAGTCGGGTACAGGTCCGCACGTGCAACCTGGTTCAGCGCCCGCGCCTGCTTCACGCGGGCGACCGCTGCCTTCAGGTTCTGGTTCGCATCAAACGCCTGCTTTTCCAGGTCGTTGAGTGTCGCGTCGTCAAACACCTTCCACCATTCGCCGCGCGCGACATCTTCGGACGGTTGCGCCGTCTTCCACGTGCCAACTTCTTCGCCGGTCAGAGGCTGTTTTGGTGCCTCCTTGAATGCGATTTGGGGGGTGGGGGCCACCTCATACTTTGGCGCAAGGGAGCACCCTGCCAGCACGAGCAAGGTCCCCAGCAAAAGCGACCCAGTAAAGCCGCCTTTCATCGATACGATTCTTTTCACGATTGACTCCTTATTCGGAAAGCGCGGGTTCCGCGACCTTCGGGCCATTCTTGCCCGAACTGACGGACTGCACGTCCTTGTGGTCATCCGGGCCGTGGATGTGCGGGTGATGTCCATGCTTGTCGGCGAGTCGCTTCCCGCCCGCAAGCTTGCGCAAAATCACGTAGAACACGGGTGTAAGCACCAGGCCGAAGAACGTCACGCCCAGCATGCCAAAGAACACCGCGATGCCCATCGCGCGCCGCATTTCCGAGCCGGCGCCGGTCGAGACGACGAGAGGAATCACTCCCATGATGAACGCGATGGACGTCATCAGAATCGGACGCAGACGCAGACGACACGCTTCGATGGCGGCCTGAACAATGGTGCGGCCTTGCATCTCCAGTTCGCGAGCAAATTCGACAATCAGGATGGCGTTCTTTGCCGACAGACCTACCAGTACCATCAGGCCAATCTGCGTGAAGATGTTGTTGTCCCCGCGCGTGAGCCATACCCCGAAGAGCGCCGACAGTATGCTCATCGGCACAATCAGGAGAATCGCGAGCGGCAGCGTCAGGCTCTCGTACATTGCAGCGAGCACCAGGAATACAAGCAGCACGCTGATGGGGAATACCCAGAATGCTGCGTTGCCTGTGAGAATCTGCTGATACGTGAGGTCGGTCCACTCGTACTTGATGCCGCGTGGTAGCGTTTTCTCCGCGATGCGTTCAACCGCCGCCATCGCCTGGCCCGACGAGTATCCAGGCGCGGGACCGCCGTTGATGTCCGCAGCAAGATAACCGTTGTAGCGAACCACCATCTCCGGACCATACGTCGGCGTCACCTTGACCAGTGACGACAGCGGCACCATCTCACCGCGGTTGTTGCGGGTCTTGAGTTGCAGGATGCTGTCCGCCGTGGCCCGGTACTGTGCGTCCGCCTGGACACGGACCTGATAGACGCGACCGAACTTGTTGAAGTCGTTCACGTACAGCGAACCAAGATAAATCTGCATCGTGTCGAATACGTCCGTTACCGATACTCCCAGCTGCTCTGCGCGTTCACGGTCCAGTTCCACATTCAACTGGGGCACGTTAATCTGGTAGCTCGAGAACGACGGCCCGAGTTCGGGCGCCTTGGCTGCCTCGGCGAGGAACGCCTGTGTGGCCTTGTTCAGCGCTTCGTAGCCGAGCGCACCGCGGTCCTCAATCTGGAGCTTGAACCCGCCGATGGTGCCCAGACCCTGAACCGGTGGCGGCGGGAACGTGGCAATAACCGCGTCCTTGATGCCCGCGTATTTCGCATTCAGACCTCCGACGATGTCCGCTGCCTTTTCTCCCTTACCCCGTTCCTTCGAAGGATTCGTCACGGAGAATACGAGCCCGCTGCTTGACGAGTTCATCAGGCCAGTCACCGACAGGCCCGGGAATTCGGTCGTATGCTTCACACCCGGCTGTCGCCGGGCAATCGCCCCCATGTCGTCCACCACTTTCTGGGTGCGGTCGAGTGATGCGCCCGGGGGAAGCTGCAGGATGCTGACGAAGTAGTCCTTGTCCTGCGCTGGCACGAAGCCGCCGGGGACGACCTTGCCCAGAAGCAATGTGCCGCCAAGCAGTATTGCGTACACGACCATCATCGCAGCCTTGCGTTGGACGATGCCGCCGACGCCCTTGCCGTATGCTTCCGAGCCGCGGTGAAAGACCTTGTTGAACGCGCTAAAGAACGGTCCAAGGATGCGGTCCATGACGCGCGTGAGCCAGTCCTTCGGCGCGTGATGGTCCTTCAGCAGCAATGCGGAGAGCGCCGGCGACAGGGTGAGTGAGTTGAACGCCGAGATGACCGTGGAGATAGCGATGGTCATCGCGAACTGCTTGTAAAACTGGCCAGTGAGACCCGACATGAACGCGAGCGGTACGAATACAGCAACGAGGGTCAGCGCGATTGCGATGATTGGGCCGCTCACTTCGCGCATAGCCTCGTACGATGCTTCAAGTGGCGTCAGGCCTGCTGCAATGTTCCGCTCGACGTTCTCGACCACCACGATGGCATCGTCGACCACGATACCAATGGCCAGCACCATTCCGAAGAGCGATAGAGCATTGATGGTAAAGCCGAAGGCGAGCATCAGCGAGAACGTGCCCACAATCGATACCGGGACGGCGAGCAGCGGAATGAGCGAGGCACGCCAAGTCTGCAGGAACACGATGACCACAATAACCACGAGGACAATTGCCTCGAAGAGCGTGTGCACGACCGCGTCGATACTCTCACGCACGAACTGCGTTGGGTCATAGACAATTTCTGCCTTGACGCCATCGGGCATGTCTTGCTGCATTTCTGCAGTGAGCTTGCGGATGTCATCCGAAATTTGAAGCGAATTGGCGTTCGGCTGCTGGAAGATGATGATTTGCACCGCCTTCTTGCCGTCAATGCCTGCACGTAGCGCGTATTCTGATGCCCCCAGCTCAACACGTGCGACGTCACCAAGGTGCGTCACCGCGCCGTCCGGAGAGGTCTTCAGGATGATTCGGCGGAATTCCTCCTCCGTCTTCAGCCGCCCCTGCGCATTGACACTTAACTGCATAGGGATGTTGGTGGTCATCGGCGCACCGCCGACGATACCGGCCGCCACCTGCACGTTCTGCTCCCGGACAGCCTTGATGACGTCTGTCGCGGTCAAGTTTTGGCGCGCGACCTTAGTCGGGTCGAGCCAGATTCGCATCGAATAGTCGCCAGAGCCCCACAGTGCAACTTCGCCAACACCCGGGACCTGAGCAAAGCGGTCCTTGATGTTGATGAGCGCGTAATTACGCAGATAGGTGAGGTCATAGCGGTCGTTCGGCGACACCAGGTTCACCCCCATCGTGAGTGTTGGAGACGACTTGATGGTGGTTACACCCAGACGCTGGACGTCTTCCGGTAGTCTGGGCATTGCCTGTGACACCCGATTCTGCACGAGCTGTTGTGCCTTATCCGGGTCGGTGCCGAGCTTGAAAGTGACGGTCGTCGTCATATTGCCGTCGCTGTTGGCCTGCGACTGCATGTACAGCATGTTTTCGACGCCGTTAATCTGCTCCTCGAGTGGTGCGGCTACGGTTTCGGCGATAACCTTCGGGTTGGCACCTGGATACTGAGCGCGCACGACGACCGACGGCGGCACAACTTCGGGGTATTCGGCGGTAGGCAGCTTTGTCAGCGCAATGATGCCCGCTAGCAGAATCACCACCGATAGCACGGCCGCGAAAATGGGCCGGTCGATGAAGAATTTGGATATGTTCATGTTAGGCTCACTTGGGTTACGCCGCAGGCTTGGCCGCCTCGGCCATCTTCACCATATGTGGCTGAACAGTGTCGTTTGGCCGCGCGTGCATCATGCCGTTGACAATGATGTTTTCGCCGGGCTTGAGACCCGAGGTCACGACGCGCAGGTTGCCGTGTAACGGCCCAAGCGTGACCTCGCGGTATTGGACCTTGTTCGAACTGTCGACGACGAGTACGTACTTCTTCGCCTGGTCTGTGCCGACTGCGGCGTCGTCGATAAGCACTGCAGGATGCGGCTCGCCGCCGCCGACCTTCACTCGTGCATACAGACCGGGTACGAGCGTGCCGTCGCTGTTGTCGAACGTTGCGCGAACGCGAATCGTCGCCGACGTCGTATCGAGCCGGTTGTCAACCGAGGTGACGAAGCCTTTACGCGAGTAGCCGTCTTCGTTCGCCAGCCCCATGGAGACAGGCAACCTGGTATTGCGGTCGCGACCGAGGTACTGAAGGTAGGTTTGCTCGTCCACTTCGAACGAAGCGTAGATGGGTGACACGGAGACGAGCGTCGTAAGGAGCGGTGCGTTCGCACCGGCCGACACGATGTTGCCCACGGTCAGTTCAGCGCGCGAGACACGGCCCGTCACCGGGGCCGTGATGTTCGTGTAACTGAGGTTCACCTGAGCGGCCTCGAGCGCAGCCTCTGCTGCCTTGACAGCTGCTGTGCCTTCGCGGGAAGCGTTTTGCTTTTCGTCGTAATCGCGCTTAGCAATCGCGTTATCGACCAGCAGTCGCTGGGCGCGCTCGGCATCCGTGAGCGTGTAAGTAGCGCGGGTCTTCGCAGCTGCCAGCTGTGCGGCAGCGCGGTCGACTTCGGCCTGATACGGACGCGGGTCAATCGTGAAGAGCGGTTCACCCTTCTTCACGAGTGCCCCGTCCTTGAAATGCACGGTGACGATGGTGCCAGCCACAAGAGGCCGGACGTCGACGTGGTCGACTGCCTCCAGGCGGCCTGAGTAGCTTTGCCAATCAGTAATCGTTTGGCTCAGAACGGTCGCTACGTCGACGGCTGTCGCCGCCGGCGAGTCGGCTGCCACGGCGTTGGACACCGGCCAGGTTTCCACTCCCCGCAGATAGGCGGCGCCATAGACGCCGCCTACAATGGCGAGGGCGCCAAGCGAAAGGTAAAGCGGCTTGCGATGCATCTTCACAATACGTACTCCTTAATGTCAAATTTGGCTGAAACTGAAGTTTGTTTGTTTCCTCTGAGCGAAAGCGTGAACCTTCAGCCTGCGGCAAGCCGCCTTCTTAGAAAGGCAACAGTGTCAGCAAGCGCCGACTCATGCGAGACCAGACCGTCATGAGTCGCTCCCCCGTAACGGGTTATCTCGACTGGGACGCCAGACGAAATCAGTTCACGAGCAAAGACTTCGCCGTCGGCTCGAGCAATGTCGCGCTCGGCAGTGGCAATCAGGGTCGGCGGCAGATTTCGAAGCCGCTTGGACTCGAGAGGCGCAGCATATGGGTGCATTCGTTGGGCGACGAGAGGCAGATAGGCACGGTACGCGCGGCTGCAATCTTCGGGGCCCGGCTTGCAGGCGTCCGCGAACGCCGGGTGCAGGAGTCTCGACATGCTCGGGTCCAACATCGGAGCCAGTAGCACCTGCGCGGTAACCTGCACCCCTGCGCGGTCACGAGCGACCGCCCCTAGCGCCGCTGCAATATTGCCGCCAGCGTCGTGCCCGACGGCGGCAACCCGCGAGCCATCCGCGTGGTGCGCGGGCGCCGCGCCGACAACCCACTGCAACGCCAGGTAGGCGTCCTCGGCCGCGCTCGGAAACGGAAACTCTGGTGCGAGCGAATAACCCACTGCTATAACCCACGCAGGCACTTTGTTCGCCAAAACACTCGCCAGTGCTGCGGTATCCGCTAAACCGCCTCCTACGAATCCACCACCGTGAAAGTAGAGGACAACGGGAAGCGTTTCGGACGCAGACGAGCGGAAACTGCGCAACACGATGGGTTGAGCGTAGCCGTCGATGCGGATGTCCTTGATTTGCAGTTGGGCGGTCATTTCGACAACCTGAGCGTATGCCATATGGGCTAACAAACATGAATGGAACGCGATTGTCTTAAGGGTGACGCGGTCGATAAAGCCCTCGACATCGATAAGACAATTCGCAGAAATCGAACTGTTCAACTCATGGCTGTCTCCCGGAGGAGCACATGCCGTGCGTCGCCCGTCTCTGACTGAGCAGCGATTTCTATATGGGACGCGCGCCGAGCGGGCGCTGGCGCGAAGGCCAGCGCCATGTCCTTTCGTAAGAGATGGCAGCTCTCGAACCGCTCAGCAGCCCACTCTACGAAGACGCGAACCTGCGCAGAGAGGTGCCTGTTCTGAGGGTAGACCGCCCATATCGGAAACGGCGCCGGTCGCCAGTCCGACAGCACCTCGACCAAACGGCCAGCCTCGATATGGGGAAGCGCAAAGAAATATGGAACCCGTATCAGGCCCAGGCCTTGTATGCCGCATTGAAGGTAGGCTTCGCCATCATTTGCAGCGAGCCTGGAGCGCATACGTATTTCGACTGGCTCGCCGTCCACAAGGAAGTCCATCTCGATGACGCGGCCATTGCGACTCGAAAAGTAGTTGACGGCGACATGGGCATCAAGCTCTTCCAGCGTTTGCGGTACGCCATACCGTTCCAAGTATTCGGGACTCGCGAGCGTGACAAATTCGGACGCGCCGACCCGCCTCGCGACAAGTGTCGAGTCCGGCAAGTGCCCCATACGAATCGCACAATCCACTCCGTCCTGTATGAGGTCGACGGGTTTGTCTCCGACGCCGAGCATGAGGTCTATATCTGGGTACCGCTGCTGGAAGTCGGCAAGCGCCGGGACAATGAGAAGCCTGCCGATTGAGCCCGGCATGTCCACTTTCAGCTTGCCGCGCGGCGTGGCAGGAGACGAGAAGGTGGTCTCTGAATCTTCCACGTCAGCGATAATCCGAGCGCAACGTTCATAGTACGCGGCGCCTTCAGGTGTGAGACTGATTCGACGGGTGGTGCGATTGAGCAGCCGGACCTTTAGATGGGCCTCCAAGTTCTGGATAATTGTCGTGACTGACGAGCGGGTCATTTGCAGTGCATCAGCTGCTCGAGAAAAGCTGTTCGAGTCGACTACCCGCGTGAACACCTGCATTGCCTGAAGCTTGTCCATGATTCGGCGCATACCTCACAAGTTATGTGGTGTTCGCCGCCGGTTGGCCACCACAAAAGTCCGCAAAAACTCGATATCCGTTCTGTTCCGTTGCCCGAAGTACCCTGTTATTGAGGGTATTTCTGAATGGGTGTCAGTATCGCTGTTCGAGCTATCCGGATAAACACTCGCTCTGGAGACGCTTTGACCTCTCGCGAGCGACAATCGCCCCCCCGCGTCGCGGGACTGTGTCCTAGCGGAAATCCAGGGGGCTTGTGTTTGTGCCTGCAAGTGCACGGGCGAGAATCATTGCGTCGCCATTCAGCGTGTGAGTCCGCCGTGCACATGAGGTTTCCAGACGTGGTCGCCAGCCTAATCGGCATACCTGGCGCAGCAGGGATACCGGAACGCCGGGCGTTGCCCGCACACCAAACCTGTTCTTCGTAGCTGCATAGCGGTGGGGGAATGCGACGAAAGGGCCAGCAATTGGTTGGACAGCTGGTCGACGATTCGCATGGTATGCGCCTTCCCCATTCTGTTTGCCTGTGCGCCCGTCGGTTGGGAGAGCGGCATCGTGCGCCGGGGCAACTGCCTCACTTGTGCTGGGAGCTGAGCACTCCGTACGTGCCAGCATCTGCGACCACAGGATGGCAGCCGGGCGCCGCTTCGAAACCTTGAAGGTTAGTTGGCCATTGCGGCGTTCAAACACGATATGGCCGGTTGAAATTTCAGTCAGGGACAATGGCCTCAGCGCACGCGACGAGGATGTTCCAAAAAAGTTCGACGCGTTTTTTGCGGCCCGGAGCAACGGGATGGTAGGGGCTTGCCATCGTGCACCTATGGTGGATGCACAGGCAAATCATGCGAGGCTTATCACGGCCTAGGGCCAGGGTCTGGATGAAAGTCAATGCACGGCAGGCGGCTTTGAGGGCGCAGGAGCGGCTCGCGAAAGAGCGGCCTGTCGCCAACCTGTCCGAGGACCCGGAGCTTCGAAATGTCGCATAGGATTGCGGGCTACCAAGGCAGGTCGTGCGCACTTCTCGCAACACGGTAGGCATGCCTCCGTTCAGATGATTGCGTGCGTATCGCGTCGAACGCTCAAAGCACCCGTTGCGGCACACGCTGCTTAGCGGGTTCGCGGACCAGAGCCACTTCGCACCCGGCTTTCTTGAGGCAATCGGAACGACGCCTGGACGTGGCGTCGTCAATGCGGAGGTTGAGGGCGACGAGCGACTGCCTGTTAAATCAGCCCGTTCAACACTTCCGGGTTCCAAGGCTTCAGGAGGTCGATGCGTCCGTCGCGCACCTTGTTAGCCCAATCGGGATTTACCAGCATGCCGCGGCCGATGGCAATCAGGTCGAAGTCGCCGCGTTCGACCAGCTTCAGAACATTGTCGAGCGAGTCGACATTTGCTGTATCGCCCATCAGGGTTTCGATGTGCTCGCCTGTCATGCCGATGGAGCCCACAGTAATCGTTGGCTTACCTGAGAGTCTTTTCGTCCAGGCGGCGAGGTTCATGTCTGAACCGAATTCGTTTTCCCAAAAGCGGCGCGTCGAGCAGTGGAAGACATCCACGCCGGCATCGACCATCACGCGTGCAAACTCCTCGAGCTCCGCCGGTGACTCCCAGTTCCTGGCAGCAAAGTCCTGCACCTTCCATTGGGAGATTCGAATGGAGATGACGAAGTCGGGTCCGGTTACCCGCCGGATTTCTGCGATGGCATCGGCCGCGAGGCGCGCGCGATTCCGTAGCGAGCCACCCCACTGGTCTTCGCGTCTGTTCGTGCCCGGCCAGAAGAACTGGTCAAGCAGATAGCCGTGCGCGGCATGCAATTCGACACCGTCGAAGCCTACCGATTTGGCATTGAATGCAGCCTTGCCGTACGCTTCGACGATGGCGTCGAGGTCCGCCGGAAGTGCGGGCTCGCCATCGGGCGTGGTGGGCTTTCCGATACCGCCGAACAGGCCTGACGGGCCCACGCGGCGAGGCGGGCGATAGTCGGTGCCTTTCGGGGCATACAGGCCGTCGATTGTGTGTTGCTTCATCTGGCCCACGTGCCAAATCTGCGCGAGGATAGGAGTGCCTTCGGCGTGGACCGCACCGACGACTTTCTTCCAGCCGTCGAGCGCTTCACGGCCGTACATGCGCGGAACATCCGTTTCATTGGCGGCCGCATCGTGCGGAATCCAGGTGCCCTCGGTGATAATGAGGCCCACACCGCCAGCGGCCCGCTTGCGGTAATACGCAGCGTTTGCATCGCCAGGCACTCCGGCCGGCGCCATCGTGCGCGTCATGGGAGACATCACGACGCGGTTGTTGACCCGCAGTCCGCCTATCTGGACTGGTTCGAACAGCTTCGCTGTCCGTGCGCCGGCAATCGATTCGATATTTTTGCGGGCAGACGGCACGACTTGGATATCTTGCATGTTGGTTCCCGTGAGGTTAAGGGCACTGCATTTACGCCACTACCTGTGCAGCTACATAGCCTTGTAGACGCCGTTCATTGAGGTGGAACGATTCGTATCGAAATACGAACTCGTTCGGGGTCTCAGAGAACGTCCGGCGTTTGCCTTATGGTGGGGTAACCGCGCCTCACGAAAAAGCCGTGACGGGGAGACGGAGTGTCTCCCTGTGTGCTTCAATCCCAGATTCTCTGGTGACTGCAGCGCCACGAACAGGCGGTAGTTCAATACTTCCGGGCATCGCCAGGTTCGATGCTCCAGTTCGCCGCCGTCTCGCCTTCGGTAACGGAGGCAATGCAGATGATATGGTTACCCTCGGGGAGTCATTCGTGGGCGCTGCGGAGGTCGCATGCCGGATTCAGCTGGAATTGTTCAATCGCATCTGAGAGCGCATCGATGTATGGGTCCTGCAGGCCGTGCTCCTCAAGCGCGGCATGAAGCTTGTGAAGGTATTCGACGTTGGTACCGAAATTGCCGGAGGCAGACGCGATAAGCGGTGCAACGGTTGGCACCGAGGAATCAGGCTCGAACTGGTCGCGGGTGATGTCGGCTACAAACGCCAATGCGTGTGTGCGTGTGCCATCCCTGAATGTCACCGGCGCCCATTTTGGAAGGTATGACCCGAGCACCATCTCGCGAATCCATACGAGCAGGAGCTCCTCGTTGACGGTGTCTTCAGAGAGTTTCAATGCGACGCCATCCGTATGACCGCCGGCTTCCAATGCAAGCATGCGCCCAGGTTTGTCCGGGCTGCCGCGGCCGACAACCATGCGAAGACAGAAGCTGCGATGCCAGTCGTGCAGCGTTGCAGCCTGTTTGCTAGCGATATTCACCGTCGGATTCCATATCAGTGACCCGTAAGCGAAAATCCAGACGTCGGTTGCGTCCGCCGGTCGGTCACGCATCGTCGCCGCGAGGGATGCTTCGATGCGTTCCCGCGACCACAAATTTGGCAGGGACTCAAAGTTCTCCAGGTATGCGCCCGAATGAATAGCTTGGCGTGTCAACATGTCGTGCCTTGTCGTGATGGGAATGCCCCAAATGTGGACAAAGTATGACGGAGCTCCTTTGGTGGATAAATAGCGTGTTGAGAGACGCACCTACGACTCAGCGGCGACAATCGGGACACCGCTGGAGTACGTCATCTCGTCGGACCACGGGCAGGTCAGCATCTTTGGCACTGTCCCTGCTTGGATTGGTGCGTTGGTCGACCCGCTCGTCAATCAGGTATGCCGGGTTAATCTCAATTGCGAGTGCCAGCGAGGTTCGGACGTCTTCGCATTTGCCGGGCGCAAGGGTTCTGCGGGCAGCACGACGGCCGGCCAAGCGAAAGCAGTCAGAAAAAGTACTTATGCACAAGGTCCGCTAAACCAATCACGATTTCAAGGGCAATAAGCCCTATGACATACCATTCGAGGCGGTGAACATGCTTGGTTTCCGCGATTTCCGCCAAGGTTTGCGCAGTTCCTGAAATCAGCTGCAGCTTGCGTTCAAGCGCGGCTTGTCGCTCGTGCAGTTCGTATTCGTCCTCCAATAGTGCATAGAGGCCACCGAGCTCCGGGTGTTCCCAAAGGGTCTCCGGCTTGTCGCCGATTTCAGCCCGGCCGACCATGCGGTGTTCGATTAGGAGCATCCCGCCAATTTTTGAGAGTAGCGTTTTGGCGTCCGCGCTCACCTTTCCTGTTCTCGCCAGTTCCGATGCCAACGGAATGATGCTATCGAATTCGCTCGCGGTCTTGTCTTCGTACATCGACAGCACAAGGCTTTTGCTGAGGCTGTCCGCTATTATCTGAGCCTTTTCCAACGTCAGCGCGTCGAGCCATACTGCACCGCCTTGCACCCCAACGTTCGTTTTGCCGCTGTGGATGGCGATTTCTTCGAGCTGAGGTCGCTCGTAGGCGTTGTACAGCAACTGAGCTAACGAGGAGAGAAACCGTTGTTCATCACCAAGCGACACACCAAATAACACGACGACGCCGTACCTGAAAAGAACGGCGATGCCGTCAGCCCCGCCTACCGTTACCGTCAGCGGCGTGGTGGCGAGTGAATCGGTGATGCCTGCATCGCATGCGCGACGGCGGCTTCGAGCAGTTCGCTTTCCGAATCCGCGCACAGCGCGACCGTGCATTTGATGTCGCTCGGACATTCACGGCAATCAATGTATTTGCGGCTCATGACAGTCTCCTCAGATCAAAGGCGTCGCGCGAAACGCGTGCGCCGGCGTCGCCTCGGCGTGTGTCGGCGGGACGGCGGCGAGCGGGAACGCGTGGCTTGTGCGCGGCTAGGCGGCGCGGCGTGCGCCGGAGAAGGTAGGTAAAAAAAGTATAGGTCGCGTGCGCTGTTCCGCAGCCGCTCCGTCCCCTTCCATTCGTTTGCCGCGTTATCAGGCCGGTGGGACAATACCGCCCTTCGTCGCAGATGCCGCGTCACAACTCACCGCTTCTTTCAGCCGATGCCTAATTCGTCCGATCACGCCCTCGATCACGTCCGCGTCGCCGTTATCGGCGGCGGCCCTGCGGGCTTGATGGCCGCCGAAGCCTTGGCGCGCGGCGGCGTGCGCGTCGATGTGTACGACGCGATGCCGTCCGTCGGGCGCAAGTTTCTGATGGCGGGCAAAGGCGGCATGAATATCACGCACTCCGAACCGCTTGACGCGTTTCTCGGACGCTACGGCAAACGTCGCGCGGAGATTGAACCATTGCTCGACGTTTTCGGACCAGATGCGCTGCGTGCGTGGCTGGACGAACTGGGCATCGCAACCTTCGTCGGCAGTTCGGGGCGCGTGTTTCCAACCGACATGAAAGCCGCGCCCATGCTGCGCGCGTGGCTGCATCGGCTGCGCGAAGCAGGCGTGCGCTTTCACATGCGACACAAATGGATCGGCTGGACCGAATCGGCTTCGGCGGGTGCGCATGGTCTGCGCTTCATGACGCCCGACGGCGAGCGCGGCGTGTCGGCAGACGCCGTCGTGTTCGCGCTCGGCGGCGGCAGCTGGGCGCGCCTCGGCTCGGATGCCGCATGGGTGCCGTCGATGCAGCAGCGCGGGATCGACGTCGCGCCGCTGTTGCCCGCGAACTGCGGCTTCGACGCTGCCTGGTCCGACTACTTTAGCGAACGCTATGCCGGACATCCCGTGAAACCCGTGTCGATTTCGGTCGACGGCGTGGACGGCAGTATCCAGCATCGGCAAGGTGAGTTCGTCGTGACGTCGACGGGCATCGAAGGCAGTCTCGTGTACGCGTTGTCGTCGCTGATTCGCGATCGTCTGCTCGCCGACGGTGAAGCGACGATCCGGCTCGATCTCGCGCCCGGCCTGAGCGAGCAGCGCGTGACGGAGGAAGTAACGCGCCCGCGCGGCTCGCGCTCGATGTCGAGCCATCTGCATAGCCGGATCGGCATATCGGGCGTGAAGCTGGGCTTGCTGCACGAGTGCCTGTCGAAGAAAGCGTTTTCCGATGCAGCGACGCTCGCGCGAGCCATCAAGGCGCTTGCGTTGCGCCTCACGCGCGCGCGGCCCATCGACGAAGCGATCAGCAGCGCGGGCGGCGTGCCGTTCGAGGCGCTCGATGGCGCGTTGATGAGCCGGAAATTGCCGGGCGTGTTCTGCGCGGGCGAAATGCTCGACTGGGAAGCGCCGACGGGCGGCTATCTGCTGACGGCGTGCTTCGCGAGCGGTCTGGTGGCGGGGCGCGGCGCGCTCGAGTATCTGAAGCTGAAGCGGTGAGCGCGCCGCGACCGCGGACGCACTACTTGGTCTTGAGCCGCCACAGTGAGGTGACTTCCTTGACACGCGCCGCGTGCAACGGATCGGCGGCATCCGTCGCCTTGGGGTGACGCGGCTTGATGTCCTCGCGCCCGACCACCGCCAGCCCCGCATTGTCGATCGACGTCTGCAGCCAGTCGCGCGTGCGCATTCCAAGGTGTTCCGCGAAATCGGACAGGATCAGCCAGCCCTCGCCGTCCGGCTCGAGATGCGCCGCCAAGCCGTTCAGAAAACCGAGCAGCATGCGGCTTTCGTAGTCGTAGACGGCATTTTCAATGGGCGACGCCGGCCGCGCGGGCACCCACGGCGGATTGCAGACGACGAGCGGCGCACGTCCTTCGGGAAACAGATCCGCGGCGACGACTTCGACCTGCTTGTCATAGCCGAGGCGCGTGAGATTTTCCCTCGCGCAGGCGAGCGCGCGCGGGTCCTGGTCGGTCGCCACGATGCGCTGGACGCCGCGCCGCGCGAGCACCGCCGACAGCACGCCCGTGCCGACGCCGACATCGAACGCCTTTTCCAGCGACGGCAGCGGCGTCCGCGCGACGAGATCCACATATTCGCCGCGCACAGGCGAGAACACGCCGTAGTGCGGATGGATGCGCTCGCTCAGCGCGGGAATCTCGACGCCCTTCTTGCGCCATTCGTGCGCACCGATCAAGCCGAGCAGTTCGCGCAGCGAGACCACGGACGCTTCCTGTGTCGGCGGGCCGTAGACCTCTTCGCACGCCTCGCGGACGTCGGGCGCGCGGCGCAACGGGATCGTGTAGTCGCCGTCGAGCGGAATCAGCAGCATGCCGAGCGTGCGCGCTCTTTGAGATTGCGCCTGGCGATGCAGATTGAACGCATCGAGCGGATTGGCCGCCTGCTTGCGCGGCTTGCGTTCGAGCCGGCGGGTCATCGCCTGCAGCAACTGGCGCGCGTTCTGGAAATCGCCGCGCCACAGCAGCGCCGTGCCTTCGCAGGCGAGGCGGTAGGCGGCGTCGGCCGTCGTGCGGTCGTCGGCGATCACCACGCGCTTCGCGGGCGGCACGGCCGCTTCGGAACGCCAGCGGGCGGAACGCGGGCCGTCGGCTTCGGGCCAGGTGAGAGTGGGCGTGTCGGTCATGGGCGATTGTGGCGCGGGGCAAGCGCGTTCGCGTCAAGGGCTTCTGCTTCGATGCCCGTATTGTATTGAACGTCGCGGCGACGCCGCACGAGCGGGAAGATTCGCGACGCGAAAGTTCGCGATGCAAGAGCGACGCAAAAGCAAAACGGGCCACGAGGCTAACCTCGTGACCCGTTTTTCCATGCTTTGGTGCCGGCTGCAGGACTCGAACCCGCCACCTCATGATTACAAGTCAAGCGCTCTACCTGATGAGCTAAGCCGGCATGAGCCCGAAATTCTACTTCATTTCACGACTTTGAGGTGACCTCTTCCGCCACCTTTCGTGCCGTCGTCGTCGGGACGCGGGTCTTCATCCGTTTCGCTGACTTTTTCGGCAGCTTGCGGCGGCTCTTGCGGCGCTTCGTCGATCACGGCTTCGTCGTCCGCGGAATCGGTTGCCTCGCCGCCCGCCGACTCGACCGGGAACGCCATGCCTTGTCCGTTCTCGCGCGCATAAATGGCAAGCACGTTCGCGACGGGCACCTCGATCTTGTGCGATTTGCCCGAAAACCGCGCGTGAAACTCGATCCACTCGTTGCCCATCTGCAGCTGGCTGGTCGCCTCGAAGCTGATGTTCAACACGATCTCGTTGTCGCGCACGAACTGGCGCGGCACGCGCGTCTGATTATCCACACGCACCGCGATATGCGGCGTGTAGCCGTTATCGGTACACCACTCGTACAGCGCGCGCAACAGGTACGGCTTCGTCGAAATCTCTTGCATCAACTGTCCTCTTGCCGGACTGGCGCGCGGCACACCACGCCGCGCGCCGCGCCCGAAGCCAATCCCACACTTAGCGGCGCATCACCTTTTCCGACGGCGTCAGCGCTTCGATATAGGCCGGACGGCTGAAAATGCGCTCGGCGTACTTCATCAGCGGCGCGGCGTTCTTCGACAGTTCGATGCCGTAGTGATCCAGACGCCACAACAGCGGCGCGATCGCGACGTCGAGCATCGAGAACTCTTCGCCGAGCATGTACTTGTTCTTCAGGAAGATCGGCGCGAGCTGCGTGAGGCGGTCACGAATAGCGAGGCGCGCCTTTTCGTGGTTCTTCTCGGCGGCCTTGCCCTTCTCGTTTTCGAGCGTGCCGACGTGCACGAACAGCTCTTTTTCGAAATTCAGCAAGAACAGACGCGCGCGAGCACGCTGGACGGGATCGGCCGGCATCAGCTGCGGATGCGGGAAGCGTTCGTCAATGTACTCGTTGATGATGTTCGATTCGTACAGGATCAGATCCCGTTCGACGAGGATCGGCACCTGACCATACGGATTCATCACGGCGATGTCTTCCGGTTTGTTGAACAGGTCGACGTCGCGGATTTCGAAGTCCATGCCCTTTTCGAACAACACCAGCCGGCAGCGCTGGGAGAACGGGCAAGTAGTGCCGGAATACAGAACCATCATGTTTGCGTTTCCTCAAAAAACTTAAAGGGCCAGCGAGCGGGAAAACCGTCATGCAGGTTTTCCCTTGCGCCGGCCCCACACCCGTTACGGTGTGACTATTTGATATCTTTCCAGTACGCGGCGTTCAGTCGCCAGGCGAAAAAGCTCAGAACGCCCAAGAACAGCAGCACCCACACGCCAAGCTGACGACGGGTCTTCTGCGTCGGTTCGGACATCCATGACAGGTACGACACGAGGTCGGCCACAGCAGAATCATAATCTACCGGCGACATCGTCCCAGGCGTGACCTGCTGGTATCCCACGAACTTCTTGACCTTTTCCTTCGTGTTTTCGTCGATTTCGTCTTCGAACTTCGCCGTTCGTTGCCCCTGAAGCTGCCACAGCACGTGAGGCATGCTCACGTTCTCGAACACCATATTGTTCCAGCCGGTCGGCCGTGTGTCATCGCGGTAGAAACTGCGCAAATACGTGTACAGCCAGTCACGGTTCCTAGCCCGCGCTTCCACCGACAGATCCGGCGGCGTTGCGCCGAACCACGCTTTCGCGTCGTCGGGGCGCATGGCGACCGTCATCGTATTGCCGACTTTATCTGTCGTGAACAGCAGGTTCTTTTCAATTTCCTTCTGCGAAATGCCGATATCCTGCAATCGGCTGTACCGCATCAGGTTCGCGCTGTGGCAATTCAGGCAGTAGTTTACAAACAATTGGGCGCCGTGCTGCAACGAAGCAATATTCTCCGCGTTGTCGGGCGCACGGTCGAGCGGGAATTCGCCTTCCGCGCGAGCGGGCATTGCCGACAGCGCCAGCACGGTCACACCGAGCAGCGCGAGCGTCGATAGCAGTTTTTTCATCTTCGTTTTCTCCTGGCTCGCGGTTAGTGGGGTTTGAACCGCACTCGTTCGGGCGGCTGCTTGAAGCGGCCAAGCGGCGTCCAGAACGGCATGCCGAGGAAAAACGCGAAGTAGATCAGCGCGCAGATCTGCGCGATCAATGTCGCGGCGGGCGACGGTGGCTTGGTGCCGAGAAACGCCAGCGTCAGGAAGGCCAGCACGAAGATGCCGTAAAACACCTTGTGGAAGAACGGCCGGTAACGGATCGACTTGACGGGCGAGCGGTCGAGCCATGGCAGGAAGAACAGCGATACAACGGCGCTGCCCATCACCACCACGCCCCAGAACTTCGACTCCGTGAACGCCATCGCGAGAATCACGAGAATGGCGAGCACGGGCAGGCCGAGTTTCCATTTGCCGCGCGCGCGGATCAGCGCGAACAGGCCGAGCAGGCCGATCACGATCATCAGCACGATCTTGAACGGGTCGGTGGTGGCCCGCAGCATCGCGTAGAACGCGGTGAAGTACCAGACGGGCGCGATTTCGGGCGGCGTCTGCAGCGGGTTGGCGGGAACGAAGTTGTTCGCTTCGAGGAAGTAGCCGCCCATTTCCGGCGCGAAGAAGATGATCGCCGCGAACACGATCAGGAACACGCACACGCCCATGAAGTCGTGCACCGAGTAGTACGGGTGGAACGGAATGCCGTCGAGCGGTATGCCGTTCGCGTCCTTTTTCCCCTTGATCTCGATGCCGTCCGGGTTGTTCGATCCCACTTCATGCAGCGCGACGATATGCGCGACCACCAGCCCGAGCAGCACCAGCGGAATCGCGATCACATGGAACGCGAAGAAGCGGTTCAGCGTGACGTCGGAGACGACGTAGTCGCCGCGAATCCACAGCGACAGGTCCGGGCCAATAAACGGAATCGCCGAGAACAGGTTCACGATGACCTGCGCGCCCCAGTATGACATCTGTCCCCACGGCAGCAGATAGCCGAAGAACGCCTCGGCCATCAGACACAGGAAAATGGCGCAGCCGAAGATCCACACCAGTTCGCGCGGCTTGCGATACGAGCCGTACAGCAGCCCGCGGAACATGTGCAGATACACGACGACGAAGAACATCGACGCGCCCGTGGAATGCATGTAGCGGATCAGCCAGCCCCACGGCACTTCGCGCATGATGTACTCGACCGACGCAAAGGCGAGCGTCGCGTCGGGCTTGTAGTTCATCGTGAGGAAAATGCCCGTGACGATCTGGTTGACGAGCACCAGCAGCGCCAGCGAGCCGAAGAAGTACCAGAAGTTGAAGTTCTTCGGCGCGTAGTACTCGGAGACGTGAGCTTTCCAGGTCGCCGTCATGGGGAAGCGGCGATCGATCCAGCCCGTGAGTCCCGTTGTTTCCACCTCTTTTTCGGTCGTCGCCATTACGCTTCTCCTTTCTCGTCCTTGCCGATCACGAGCGTGTTGCCTGTGATCATGTAAGGCGGGATGTCGAGGTTTTGCGGCGCGGGTTTGTTCTTGAAGACGCGGCCCGCCATGTCGTAGGTCGAGCCGTGGCACGGGCATAGAAAGCCGCCGGGCCAGTCGTCGGGCAGGTTGGGCTGCGCGCCTTCCTGGAAGCGTGGAGTCGGCGTGCAGCCCAGATGCGTGCACACCGCGACGGCGACGAAAAGATTCTTGTGGTCGGGCCGGGAACGGAACTCGTTTTTGGTGTAGTCCGGCTCCGGCATCGAAAACGGATTCTTGCTCTGGGGATCGGCGACTTCCTTGTCGGCCTTCTGGACGTCGGCCAGCATTTTGTCGGTGCGATTGATGATCCAGACAGGCTTGCCGCGCCAGGCAACCGTCATCATGTCGCCGGGCTTCAGATTGGAAATATCGACTTCGACGGGCGCGCCCGCCGCTTTGGCTTTTTCGGATGGTGCAAACGAACTAACAAAGGGTACGACGGTGGCGACCCCTCCAATGCCACCTGCTACGGTCGTCGCAATCAGCCAGGTACGGCGGCTGCCATCGACGCGTTCATCTTCCTTGTCTCGCATCACACGCCCCACTTCTGAGTTGGATTTTTCCTTCACGTCGGGTCTACCGCCGCTAGTTTGCTCGAATGGAGTCGGCATTTACAAGGGCCGATTGCCAAAAACCGTGCGAAGTCATTGATAAATCAGGGTTTCCCCGCACGGAATGCAAACTTTTTTATGGCTTTTATTAAGTATTTCCTCCGTTTTTCAATCCTTTTAGTCGCCTGATCGGACCAATATTCATACCGGATTATGAATATCGATAAACAGGTGTTCCAGTTCGAACTGTTCGGACAGATGCGCGCCCAGCGCCTGCACGCCGTAACGTTCGGTGGCGTGGTGTCCTGCCGAAATGAACGCGACGCCGCTTTCCGCCGATATATGCGTGACCGGCTCGGAAATCTCGCCCGTCAGATAGACGTCCGCGCCCGCCTCGATGGCCGCTTCGAAGTAGCCTTGCGCAGCGCCCGTGCACCACGCCACGCGCCGCAATTGCCTGTCGGGGTCGCCCAGCACGAGCGGCGTGCGGCCGAGCGTCTGCTCGACTTCCGCGCTCAGGTGCGCGAGCGTGATCGGCATGGGCAGCGTGCTCATCCAGCCGATATCGTTCTCGCCGAAGCGTCCGTCCGGAATCAGGCCGAATTTCGCGCCGAGCTGCGCGTTGTTACCGTAAATCGGATGATCGTCGAGGGGTAGATGGAACGCGAACAGGTTCAGATCGTTGGCGAGCAGCGCCTTGAGCCGGTGATATTTACGGCCGGTGATCTGCGGCGACTCGTTGCGCCAGAAATAGCCATGATGGACGAGAACGGCGTCGGCGCCCCACTCCAGCGCGGCCTCCAGGAAGGCCAGGGACGCCGTCACGCCCGTCGCGATTTTCTCGATCTTGCGCCTGCCTTCGACCTGCAGGCCGTTCGGGCAATAGTCCTTGAAGCGCGAAGTTTCAAGGAGATTGTTCAAGTACAATTCGAGTTCGATCCGATCCATATACACCTCTAATTTTCAGATGCTCAGACGCTTTTGGCTGTTCTTCGCCCAGGCGGTGACCGTGCTGCTGGCGCTGATGTTCATCATTGCGACCCTCAAGCCGCAATGGCTGCAGCGTCAAGGGCAGTTCGGCAAGCAACTGGCCGAGCCGATCGTCGCGCTCCGAGAGGTGGCACCCGGAATCGGCAGCGGTGGCGCGGCCCAGAATTCCTACGCGGACGCGGCGCAAAAAGCGATGCCCGCCGTCGTCAACGTGTTTTCGAGCAAGGACGGCTCGCTTCCGCCCGATCCGCGCGCCAAAGATCCCCTGTTCCGCTACTTCTTCGGCGACAAGAACAAAAAGCAGCAAGAGCAACCCGCGGCCAATCTCGGCTCGGGAGTTATCGTGAGTTCGGAAGGTTACATTCTAACGAACCAGCATGTCGTGGACGGCGCAGATCAGATCGAAATCGCGCTGGCCGACGGCCGCACGACGAACGCGAAGGTGATCGGCGTCGATCCCGAAACCGATCTCGCCGTGCTCAAGGTCAACATGACCAATTTGCCCACCATCACGCTCGGCCGGATGGACCAGACGCGCGTCGGCGACGTGGTGCTCGCGATCGGCAATCCGTTCGGCGTCGGGCAGACCGTGACGATGGGCATCGTCAGCGCGCTCGGGCGCAATCACCTCGGCATCAATACGTTCGAAAACTTCATCCAGACGGACGCGCCCATCAATCCCGGCAATTCGGGCGGCGCGCTCGTCGACGTGAACGGCAACCTGCTCGGCATCAACACGGCGATCTATTCGCGCTCGGGCGGCTCGCTGGGCATCGGCTTCGCGATTCCCGTCTCGACGGCGCGCAGCGTGCTGGAAAGCATCATCACGACGGGCACGGTGACGCGCGGCTGGATCGGCGTCGAGCCGCAAGACGTGACGCCTGAAATCGCGGAATCGTTCGGGCTCGACCAGAAGTCGGGCGCGATCGTCGCGGGCGTGCTGAAGGGCGGCCCTGCGGACAAGGCCGGCATCAAGCCCGGCGATATTCTCGTGGCCGTCAACGGTCAGGACATCACCGATACGACGCGCCTGCTGAACGTGATCGCGCAGATCAAGCCCGGCACCGACGCGAAGGTGCATCTGGTGCGCAAAAACAAGGAAATGGATCTGACGGTGATGATCGGCAAGCGCCCGCCGCCGCCGAAACAGCCCGCCGACGAAGGCGATGACGATGAAGGCGGTTGACAGTCGGATTGAGCGGCTGCGTTGAGCGGTCGGATTGATCGGCTTTAGCGCGAAGGTTCATGCTTCAGGCAAGCCGTCGAAGCAAACACGACGGGCAACAAAAAGGGCAGTCTCCATCGGAGCACTGCCCTTTTTGGCATCTATCTGCGGTACGCGGTTCCGGCTGGCGCGGCGGCCATCGGCGCACACCAGCCGTTCAGCTCGCGGCCTCGTTCTCGGTCGACGCAACCGGCTTGCTGACGAAGAGCCGCGCCGCGATGATCCCCGCTTCGTACAGCACGATCAGCGGAATCGCCAGGATCAGTTGCGAGAACACGTCCGGCGGTGTCACGACGGCCGAAATCACGAACGCGCCGACAATCACGTACGGACGGATTTCCTTGAGCTTCTTGATGGTCAGCACGTTCATCCGCACCAGCAGCACGACGACGATCGGCACTTCGAACGTCACGCCGAAAGCAATGAACATCGTCAGCACGAAGCTCAGGTAGTTGTCGATATCCGTTGTCATCTCCGCACCGAGCGGCGCGTTGTAATGCGCCATCACGCGGAAGATGGTCGGAAACACGACGAAATACGCGAACGCCATCCCGCACAGGAACAGCGTGTAGCTGCTGCCGACCAGCGGCCCAACCAGCTTCTTCTCGTGCTGATATAGCCCCGGCGCGACGAACGCCCAGATCTGATACAGCACGAACGGCAACGCGATCACGAAAGCGACCAGCATCGTCACCTTCATCGGCACGAAGAACGAGCCGGTCACATCGGTGACGATCATCTTGCCGTCCTTCGGCAGATTGTTCATCAGCGGACGCGCGAGAAGCCGGAAGATGTCGGGCGCCCAGTACACGAGCCCGACGAACACGACGATCACCGAAATGCCCGCGCGAATGATCCGGTCGCGCAGTTCGACGAGATGCGAGATGAAGGTCTCTTCAGTGCCTTCATTCTGATTTTGGGGGTCGCTCACACCGGCCCTCGGTTGGAGATTGATACGCGGGACATCGGAAGATCAGAAGAAGCGCGTGGGGCGACGCAGGCTGACGGGCGTGTGCCTTGCGACGCGCGCCGCACCCGATTGCACACGTGTGCGCCGCAACGTTGCGTGCTTGTACCAGGTCGGCGTGGCCGTCTGCCTGACGCGCCAGTTCTTGCGCTTGGGCGTGCCCGCATTGGCGCTGCGCCAGGACGTGCCGTCCGTCATGACGTGCGAATCGTCCGTCGCGGAGGCCAGGCTCTCGACGGCGCCGCCCGCAATGCTCGGCGACACCGACGTGCCCTGGGCCCACGCCTCGTTCAGTTCGGTTTCGTGCTTGCGCAGATTGTCGTGAATCGTGGTTTCGACGTTTTGCGCGGCGCTTTCGAACTCCGTCTTCATGCGTCGCAATTCGTCGAGTTCGATTTCACGCGTGACTTCGGCCTTTACGTCGTTGATATAGCGCTGCGCGCGGCCGAATAGCGCGCCCGCCGTGCGGGCCACGCGCGGCAAGCGCTCCGGCCCGAGCACGACCAGCGCGACCACGCCGATCAACGCCATTTTGGTCAAACCGAGGTCCAGCATGGATTGGGCTTCCCGTCAGTGCGCGCGCACAGCGCAAGCGTCGGCTGGCGCCGTGTTAGCGGGAATCGCCGGAATGCGGCGCCTTTTCCTTTGCGTCGACATCGACGGTATTCGTGCGCGAAATCTGGTCGCGCGGCGGCGCATCGGGCGTTTCGCCGTCCTTCATGCCTTCCTTGAAGCCCTTCACCGCGCCGCCCAGATCGCTGCCGATGTTGCGCAGTTTCTTCGTGCCGAAAACCAGAGCGACGATCAGCAGAACGATCAGCCAGTGCCAAATACTCAACGAACCCATGAAAATCTCCTTAACCCCCACCGTCGTACTTGGGCGACGGCGACTGTATGCCTTTCGGCTGAACCGAAGCGCGTTCCATGCGCTCCCTCTGTGAAACTACCGCCGACGCCTTTTCATTGCATCGGCGCCCACGCCTATCTGTCTCATTATGAACACGCCTGCGAGTCGCTGTCGTTACATCCCTACATAAAATGGCGACTTCGCCAGCCGGTTGCGCCATTGTGCGTAGTCAAAAAACGCATGCGGCGAATCATTGTCGAATCGGCCGCGCGATGACCAGACAGTATCGCGCCTGGCGAAAAACGGCGCAGCTTGCGCGCCTTCATCCCCGCTTCATCCCTGCGTTCATCCCATACGCAGCCACGGACGCGGCCCCGCCAGCAGATGCGCGTGCAGGTGATACACCTCCTGTCCGCCGCCAGGCCCCGTGTTGATGACCGTGCGGAAACCCGTCTGCCCGCCCGTGTAGGCGACGCCCAGCTGATCTGCGAGGCGCGCAACCAATATCAACATTTTACCAAGCAGGGCGGCGTCGCTTTCGGTGCAGTGCGACAGCGTATCGATGTGCTTGCGCGGGATCACGAGTACATGCGTTTCGGCTGCGGGCCGGATATCGCGGAACGCGACGAACTCGTCGTCTTCATGGACTTTCGTCGACGGGATTTCCCCCGCGGCGATCTTGCAGAAAAGGCAGTTCGGATCGTGGCTCATGGTCTTGGTGGACGGCGAATGCGACGCGCAAGGGCAATCAGAACCAGCCGCGCGGGTTCGTCAGCGGCTTGTTGTCGTACAGGTACAGCCAGCCTTTGATGATACGGTACAACGTCCAGATCGCGACAGCCCACAGGATGGGCACGCCGATCAGCACGATAAAGAGCGCCACGCCGATCAGGTGCCCGACCAATCCCATCCAGAACGTGCGGATCTGCCAGTCGAAATGCGCCTCGTACGGCGTGCCGACCGTCTCCGGCCGCTTGATGTAGTTGATGATGATCGCGACGAGCACCGAAATGCCACCCGTCAGCCAGTACACGGCATAGAGCGCATAGATGATGTGCGTCAGCGTGCGCAGCCCGCGCTGCCGGTCGATTTCGACCGCGCTCTGGTACGACGGAGGCGGATATCCGCCGTGCGACTGTTCCATGCTTGCGTCCTCCAGGAGAGTGCGAACGGAGTCTGTTGCAGAGCCCGTACCGCGTCGGCGACCGTCGACTGGCTGCGCGCATTGCGCGAGACAGGCTCAGTCGCCGTTCTGCTCGCGCTCGCGGCTCTTGCGCAACGCCTTTTCCTCGATGCCCGACAACCCTTCGCGGCGCTCCAGTTCGGCGAGCACGTCGACGGGATTCAGATCGAAGTGCGACAGCATCACGAGACAATGAAACCACAGATCGGCCACTTCGTAGACCAGCGCCTTGCGCTCCGCGCCCAGCCGCACGTCTTTCGCGGCCAGCACGACTTCCGTGGCTTCTTCGCCGATCTTCTTCAGCACGGCGTCGTCGCCCTTGTGAAAGAGGCGCGCGACGTACGAAGCGTCGGGGTCCCCGCCCTTGCGGCTATCGATGAGGGCGGCGAGGCGGCGAAGCGTGTCGGCCGTGGATTGCAGATCTTGCGTCATTTGTAGATATGTTCGGGGTCTTTCAGCACGGGATCGACGGCAACCCAGTTGCCGGCATCGACCGAGCCTTCGAATTTCTGGAAAAAGCACGAGTGCCGGCCCGTGTGGCACGCGATGCCCGACACCTGCTCGACCTTCAGCAGCACGACGTCTTCGTCGCAATCCAGCCGCACCTCGCGCACATGCTGCACGTGGCCCGACTCCTCGCCCTTGAACCATAGGCGTTGACGCGAACGCGAGAAGTAGACGGCGCGGCCCGTTTCGATTGTTTTGGACAGCGCTTCGCGATTCATCCACGCGAACATCAGCACGTCGTTCGTGGAAGCTTCCTGCGCGATCACGGGTACGAGGCCGTTCGCGTCCCACTGCACCTTGTCGAGCCAGCCGACTTCAGATGGATTGATCACGTTACAACCTCACCGAAATGCCCTGATCGGCCATGAAGTGCTTGCACTCGCCGACCGTGTGCTCGCCATAGTGAAAAATGCTCGCGGCCAGCACGGCGTCCGCGCGGCCTTCCTTGATGCCGTCGGCCAGATGCTGCAGCGAGCCGACACCGCCCGAAGCAATGACGGGAATGGGCACCGCGTCGGACACCGCACGCGTGAGCGCAATGTCGAAGCCGCTTTTCGTGCCGTCGCGGTCCATGCTGGTCAGCAGGATTTCACCCGCGCCGAGTTCGGCCATCTTGCGCGCCCACTCGACGGCGTCGAGCCCCGTGTTCTTGCGGCCGCCGTGCGTGAACACTTCCCAGCGCGGCGTTTCGCCCTCCGCCGACACCCGCTTCGCGTCGATCGCGACGACGATGCACTGCGAGCCGTATTTATCGGTCGAATCGCGCACGAGCTGAGGATTCGCGACGGCCGACGAGTTCATGCTGACCTTGTCCGCGCCCGCGTTCAAAAGACGCCGCACGTCTTCGACGGCA
This sequence comes from Paraburkholderia bengalensis, assembly GCF_037126505.1. Classification (NCBI taxonomy): domain Bacteria; kingdom Pseudomonadati; phylum Pseudomonadota; class Betaproteobacteria; order Burkholderiales; family Burkholderiaceae; genus Paraburkholderia; species Paraburkholderia bengalensis. The sequence goes on along the minus strand of NZ_JACFYJ010000012.1, from coordinate 74,151 downwards.
CGCACGCCGCCGCCGACCGTCAGCGGAATGAACACCTGCGAGGCCACCGCCTCGATGATGGGCAGGATCAGGTCGCGCTGGTCGGAGGTGGCCGTGATGTCGAGGAACGTGAGTTCGTCGGCGCCCTGCTCGTCGTAGCGGCGCGCGATTTCGACGGGATCCCCCGCGTCGCGCAGTTCGACGAAGTTGACGCCCTTGACCACGCGGCCAGCCGTCACGTCCAGACAGGGGATGATGCGTTTAGCTAAAGCCATGATCTTGCTGATTCTTGCCTATACCGCTGGGTGAGGCCGCTCGCACGTGAACCGAGTCACGAGAAGCGGCATAAGGCCTGCACGCCGGAAACCGGCAGCATGCGCGCCGTCGGGCACGCACCGCGAGAGCGCTTTAGGCGTCGTCCGATTCGCGCAGGCGATCTGCGTGCGTCTGCGCCGCGGCGAAATCGAGGTCGCCCGAATAGATCGCGCGGCCGCAGATCACGCCTTCGATCCCCTCGTCTTCCACTTCGCACAGCGCTTCGATGTCGCCGAGGTTGGACAGCCCGCCGCTCGCGATCACGGGAATCTTCACCGCGCGCGCGAGGCGTACCGTCGCCTCGATGTTGATGCCCTGCAGCATGCCGTCGCGGCCGATGTCGGTGTAAATGATCGACTCGCAGCCGTAGTCCTCGAACTTGCGCGCGAGGTCGGCGACTTCGTGGCCTGTCAGCTTGCTCCAGCCGTCGGTGGCCACCTTGCCGTCTTTCGCGTCGAGCCCGACGATGATATGCCCGCCGAATGCCGTGCATGCCTCCAGCAGGAAGCCCGGATTCTTCACGGCCGCCGTGCCGATGATCACGTATTCGAGGCCGTCATCCAGATAGCGTTCGATCGTATTCAGATCGCGGATGCCGCCGCCGAGCTGCACGGGAATCTCGCCGCCGACTTCTTCGATGATCGCGCGAATCGCTTCCTCGTTCTTCGGCTTGCCGGCGAACGCGCCATTCAGGTCGACGAGGTGCAGGCGCCGCGCGCCACGGTCGACCCAATGTCGGGCCATCACCGCCGGTTCCTCGTGGAAAATCGTCGCCTGGTCCATATCGCCCTGTTTGAGGCGTACACACTGACCGTCTTTCAGGTCGATGGCGGGGATCAGCAGCATAGCAATCGGGTGTTGTCTGGGAGAAAAGTTGAAGTTCGGCTGGCGGGAAAACCGGCTGCGGCCCGCGCCAGGCCGTTCCGCTAGTTTAGTACATGTCTTTCGGCGACCTTGCCGATCGGCTTCTGGCGCGAATGCACCGGAACAAGGCAATAAAACCGGACGAAGAACATGGACGGTTGAAGACGCTGACGAAAGAGATCAGGGATTCCAGTGCACGAAGTTGCGATACACGCGCAGGCCTGCGTCGGCGCTCTTTTCCGGGTGGAATTGGGTCGCAAAAATGTTATCCCGCGCCACCGCCGAGGTAAAGGGCACACCGTACACCGTTTCGCCCGACGTATGCGCGGCATTTTCCGGCACGACGTAATAGCTATGCACGAAATAGAAGAACGCGTTGTCGGCGACGCCATCCCACAGCGGATGCGGCTGCGCCTGACGCACGCGGTTCCAGCCCATCTGCGGCACCTTGAAGCGCGAGCCGTCGTCTTGCAACTGGCCTTCCAGATCGAAACGCACCACCTTGCCGGGCAACAGGCCGAGGCCCTTCGTGTCGCCTTCCGCGCTCCAGTCGAACAGCATCTGCTCGCCCACGCACACGCCCATCAGCGGTTTGTTGCGCGACGCCTCGACCACAGCCTCCTGCAAGCCGGATTCGCCGAGCGAGCGCATGCAGTCGGGCATCGCGCCCTGGCCGGGCAGTACCACGCGGTCGGCCGCGCGAATCGCTTCGGGCTTGTCGACGATGGCCACGTCCGCTTCAGGCGCGGCTTTCCGCAGTGCCTGGGCCACCGAACGCAGGTTGCCCATTCCGTAATCCACAATCGCTATCGAAGTTTTCATTTCAAGTTAGGCAGCAACGCCTTCAATCCGTTGACGATGAACTCCACCGCCAGCGCCGACAACATCAGGCCCATCAGCCGCGTGCCGATATTGATTCCCGTCCGCCCCACCCAGCGGGCAATCGGTTCAGCGAGACTCAGCGAGCCGAAACAGAGCGCCGCAATCACGGCGCCAATGGCAATCAGACTAATCCGCTCGTACCAATGAGGATAGCTGGCCGAATAGACAAGGACGGTACTGATGGAGCCCGGCCCCGTCAGAAGCGGAATCGCCAGCGGCACGACGGCGATGTTGTCCTTCATCTCCGCTTCGTGCCGTTCTTCCGGCGTCGAGCGCGCATTGCCGACCTGCGCGTTCAGCATGCTGATCGACATCAGCAGCATGATGATGCCGCCCCCGACTTCCAGCGCACCGATCGAGATGCCAAAGAAACGGATGATCTGCTGTCCGATCAGCGTCGACACGGCGATCACGCAAAACACCGAGATCGATGCGATACGAATCGTGCGACGCTGCTCCGCGATCGATTGCTGCTGCGTCAGACTCAGAAAAAACGGAATCGCGCCGACCGGGTTGATCAACGCGAGCAGCGAAATAAACGACTTGATGATGTCCATCTCAAGCCGGCCGCGCGCAGCGCAGCCGGTCCTATTGGTGGAGGTGTGTCGCTCAGAGACTGCCCTTGGTCGACGGAATCTGTCCCGCCGCGCGCTCGTCCAGTTCAGTCGCCATGCGCAACGCGCGGCCGAACGCCTTGAACACCGTTTCCATCTGATGATGCGCGTTCAGGCCACGCAGGTTGTCGATATGCAGCGTAACGCCCGCATGGTTCACGAAGCCGCGGAAAAATTCGATGGACAGATCGACGTCGAACGTACCGATACGCGCGCGCGTGAAAGGCACGTGGAATTCGAGGCCCGGACGACCGGAAAAATCGATCACGACGCGCGACAGCGCTTCGTCGAGCGGCACGTAAGAATGGCCGTAACGGCGGATGCCCTTCTTGTCGCCGACTGCTTTGGCGATGGCCTGACCCAGCGTGATGCCGACGTCTTCGACGGTATGGTGATCGTCGATATGCGTATCGCCATGCGCTTCGATGTCCAGATCGATCAGCCCGTGACGGGCGATCTGGTCGAGCATGTGATCGAGGAACGGCACGCCCGTGGCCAGCTTCTGCTGACCGGTGCCGTCCAGGTTGATCTTCACACGGATCTGCGTTTCGCTTGTGTTGCGAACGACTTCCGCAAGGCGCATGGCAATTCCTCGAATCTGACTTGAAAAAGTGGGGGTTTTAGAAAAAGTGCCGGCGCGACATCAATTCAGCACGAGTTTCAGCGCGGCGAGCATTTGCGCGTTTTCTTCCGGCGAACCGACCGTCAAACGCACGCAATTCGCGAGCAATGGATGCATTTTACTCACGTTTTTGATCAAAACCCGCGAAGTAAGCAGGGTTTCGAACGTCACCGATGCATCCGGCACGCGCACGAGCAGGAAGTTGCCCGCGCTCGGGAACACCTGCGCGCCCGGCAGCGCGGCGATCGCCTGCGCCAGTTTCGCGCGTTCGTCGCGCAGTTGCGCGGCCTGCGCGTCGAGCACGTCGATGTGACCGAGCAGGAAATCGGCCGTAGCCTGCGTCAGCACGTTGACGTTGTACGGCGGACGCACCTTGTCGAACTCGTTGATCCACTCGCTGCGGCCCGCCATGTAGCCAAGGCGGATGCCCGCCAGCCCCAGCTTCGACACCGTGCGCATCACGACCACGTTGTCGAACTCGCCCGCGCGCGGCATCCAGCTGTGCTGCGCGAACGGCTGATACGCCTCGTCGATCACGACGAGGCTTTGGTTCGCCGCCTGGATGAGGCGTTCCATGTCGGCGGCATCGAACAGCGTGCCCGTCGGATTGTTCGGATACGCGAGATAGATTACGGCGGGCTGATGCTCGCCGATTGCGGCAAGCATGGCGGCCATGTCGAGCGTGAAATCGGCCTTCAGCGGCACGCCGACGAAGTCCATGTTCGCGAGCTTCGCGGACATGGCGTACATCACGAAACCGGGCACGGGTGCCAGCACCTTCGCGCCCGGCGTCGAGCACGCGACGGAAATCATGCTGATCAGTTCGTCCGAGCCGTTGCCGAGCAGCACGTCGCAGTTCGCGGGCACGTTCATCGTGCGCTTGAGCTTGTCGAGCAGCGCCTCGGGGCGCGGCGCGGGATAGCGGTTCAGCGCGACGGCCGCCAGATGCTCGCCGAGCTGCGCAGCGAGCGCCTCGGGCAGCGGAAACGGATTTTCCATCGCGTCGAGCTTCACGAGACCCGTCGCGTCGGCGACGGGATAGCTCGTCATCGCGAGCACGTCGCGGCGAATGATGTCTTGAGGTGTCGTCATGGCGTCAATGCGCCCGTCTTCCGACAGGCGGCAGCGCAATGGGGCAGCCGCGGCCGCCCCGGGTTTGAAGTCTCGATGTTCGTGAAAGCGTCGTCCGTCCCGCAAAGCGCGCCCTTTGCCCGCTCGAGACGGCGCCTCGCCGCAAGAAAGATCAGCCTGTGTTCTTCATCCGGTATTCGGCGCTGCGCGCGTGCGCCTGCAGGCCTTCGCCGTACGCGAGTTCGGCGGCGATTTCGCCGAGCGTCTGCGCGCCGTCCGCGCTCACTTCGATCAGGCTCGAGCGCTTGAAGAAATCATAAACGCCGAGCGGCGACGAAAAACGTGCGGTACGAGACGTAGGCAGCACGTGATTCGGCCCCGCGCAGTAATCGCCGAGACTTTCGCTTGTGTAGCGGCCGAGGAAGATCGCGCCGGCGTGACGGATCTGCTGCGCCCACTGCTGCGGCTCGAGCGCGGAAATTTCGAGGTGTTCCGGCGCGATGTCGTTGGCGATCGCGCACGCCTGCTCCATGTCGCGCACCTTCACGAGCGCGCCGCGTCCTTCCAGCGACGCCTGGATCACGTCGCGGCGCGGCATGGTCGGCAGCAGCTCGTTGATCGCGTCCTGCACGCGCGCGATGAAGCCGTCGTCCGGGCACAGCAGAATGGATTGCGCGAGTTCGTCGTGCTCGGCCTGCGAAAACAGATCCATCGCGACCCAGCGCGGATCGGTCGTGCCGTCGCACAGCACGAGAATCTCCGACGGCCCGGCGATCATGTCGATACCCACCGTGCCGAACACGCGGCGCTTCGCCGACGCGACATACGCATTGCCCGGTCCGCAGATCTTGTCGACGGCGGGAATGGTTTGCGTGCCGTACGCGAGCGCGCCGACGGCCTGCGCGCCGCCGATCGTGAACACGCGATCGACGCCGCCCAGCAGCGCCGCCGCCAGCACGAGCGGATTCTTCACGCCATCGGGCGTGGGCACGACCATGACGATTTCGCGCACGCCCGCCACGCGCGCCGGAATCGCGTTCATCAGCACCGACGACGGATACGCTGCCTTGCCGCCCGGCACGTAGATGCCCGCGCGATCGAGCGGCGTGACCTTCTGGCCGAGCACCGTGCCGTCGGCTTCCGTGTATTGCCAGCTATGGCTGCCGCATTCGATCTTCTGCTTTTCGTGATAGCCGCGAACGCGCGCCGCTGCGGCTTCGAGCGCCGCGCGGCGCTTCGGCTCGAGGCCTTCGAGCGCGGCTTCGAGTTCCGACATCGGCAGTTCGAGCGCGGCCACGCTCTGGGCGTTCAGCCGATCGAAGCGATTCGTGTAGTCGAGCACGGCGGCATCGCCGCGCGCCTTCACGTCGGCCAGAATCTGCGCGACCGAGCGCTCGATCGCTTCGTCTTCGCTCGCTTCGAACGCGAGCACCGCATGCAGCGACTTCTGGAAATCTTCAGTGCTGGAATCGAGTTTGCGAATCTTGATAGACATGCTGGTATCCGTTTCGGTAAGGCGCGCGAGCCAGACGCGGGGTCAGGCGGGTGCGTCCATGCGTTGCGACGCGCGCTGGAACGCATCGAGGATCGGCGCCAGCGCCGCGCGCTTGAGCTTGAGCGCCGCCTGGTTGACCACGAGGCGCGACGAGATCTGCATGATCTCTTCGACTTCGACGAGATTGTTGGCGCGCAGCGTGCCGCCCGAGCTGACCAGGTCGACGATCGCGTCGGCGAGGCCGACGAGCGGCGCCAGTTCCATCGATCCGTACAGCTTGATCAGATCGACGTGCACGCCTTTCGACGCGAAATGCTCGCGCGCCGTCTGCACGTACTTGGTGGCGACGCGCAGGCGCGCGCCCTGGCGCACGGCGTTCGCGTAGTCGAAGCCGGCCGCGACGGCCACCGACATCCTGCAGCGCGCGATGTCGAGATCGATCGGCTGATACAGGCCGCTGCCGCCGTGCTCGATCAGCACGTCCTTGCCCGCGACGCCGAAATCCGCCGCGCCGTACTCGACGTACGTCGGCACGTCGGTGGCACGCACGATGATCACGCGCAGGTTCGGATCGGTGGTCGGCAGAATCAGCTTGCGCGAAGTCTCGGGATCTTCCGTCACTTCGATGCCCGCTGCCGCGAGCAGCGACACCGTTTCCTCGAAGATGCGGCCCTTCGACAGCGCGAGCGTCAGCGGCTTGGCCACGGCTGACGACGACGACGTTTGCGGCAACTCGCTCATGCCTGATTACCTTTGATGCGGCGCACTTTCGCGCCGACTGCGGTGAGTTTCGATTCCATCCGGTCGTAGCCGCGATCGAGGTGATAGATGCGGTCGACGAGCGTTTCGCCTTCCGCGCACAGGCCCGCGATCACGAGGCTCGCCGACGCGCGCAGGTCAGTTGCCATCACCTTCGCGCCCGACAGTTTCTCGACGCCGTTCACGAGTGCCGTCTTGCCGTCGATCGTGATGTTCGCGCCGAGGCGGTTCAGCTCCTGCACGTGCATGAAGCGGTTTTCGAAGATCGTCTCGACCACTTGCGCCGTGCCGTCGGCGAGCGTGTTGAGCGCCATGAACTGCGCCTGCATGTCGGTCGGGAACGCCGGGTATTCGGAGGTGCGGAACGACACGGCCTTCGGGCGTTGATTCATGCGCACGCGCATCCAGTCATCGCCTTCCTCGATCGTGACGCCCGCTTCGCGCAGCTTGTCCGTCACGGCTTCGAGAATCTGCGGACGGATGTGGCGCAGCGTGACGTCGCCGCCCGCCGCCGCGACCGCGCACAGGAACGTGCCGGCTTCGATGCGGTCCGGCACCACCGTGTGCTTCGCGCCGTGCAGCTTGTCGACGCCCTGAACGACGAGACGGTCCGTGCCGATGCCGTCGATCTTCGCGCCCATCGCGACGAGCAGGTTCGCGAGATCGATCACTTCCGGCTCGCGCGCCGCGTTTTCCAGCACTGTCTCGCCATCTGCGAGCACGGCCGCCATCAGCAGGTTTTCGGTGCCCGTGACGGTGATCATGTCGGTGATGATGCGCGCGCCCTTCAGACGCTTCGCGCGCGCTTCGATGAAGCCGTGCTCGATGTTGATCTCGGCGCCCATCGCCTGCAGGCCCTTGATGTGCTGGTCGACGGGACGCGCGCCGATCGCGCAGCCGCCCGGCAGCGACACCTTCGCTTCGCCGAAACGCGCGACGAGCGGACCGAGCACGAGAATCGACGCACGCATCGTTTTCACGAGTTCGTACGGCGCGACGAGGTTGTCGACCTTCGACGCATCGAGTTGCACCTTGCCGTCGCCGCTTTCCGTGCGCACGCCCATCTGGCCGAGCAACTTGAGCGTGGTGCGCACGTCCTGCAGATCGGGCACGTTGTCGAGATGAACCGGCTCCGCGCTCAACAAGCTCGCGCAGAGAATCGGCAGCGCCGCGTTCTTCGCACCCGAAACGACGATCTCACCAGCGAGCTTTTGCCCGCCTTCAATCACGAGTTTGTCCATGCCTGTTTGTTCCTGATCTGCCCGTCCGCCTGCGGGCGTCTTGTGGGCGGTTGCTGCGGCACCGTTCGCGATGCCGCGAGTCTCTTGTTCGATTCGCACTAAATGTCCAACTAATTGCAGCTACTTTTGAAGCTTATTGTGCAGCTTGTTGTTGCGCTCTTCTTGCAGCCATGTTGTTGAGCACTGTCCCCCGACAAACAGCTCCTGGTGAATCCGGGCAATCCGCTCAGATTACGCGCTTTGCCATTCGGCGGGCGTCAGCGTCTTCATGCTGAGCGCGTGGATTTCTTCCCGCATGCGGTCGCCGAGCGCCGCGTACACGAGTTGATGCCGTTGAATCAGACGCTTGCCTTCGAAATTCGGCGATACGATGGTCGCGAAGAAATGCTGGCCGTCGCCTTCCACTTCGAGATGCTCGCAAGGAAGGCCCGCCGCGATGTAATTCTTGACCTGTTCGGGAGTGGGTAGCATGAGTGCTCCTATGAGTGCACCAGTCAGTGACGCAGCTTGTAGCCGTTGGCGAGCATGCGCATGGCCAGCGCAGCCAGCACGACAAAGAAACCGCCGACGATCAGCAGGCTCCACAGCGGATTGATATCCGACATGCCGAAGAAGCCATAGCGAAAGCCGTCGATCATGTAGAAAAACGGGTTGAGTCGCGAGATTTCGCGCCAGCCGGTGGGCAGCGTGTGGGTCGAGTAGAACACGCCCGACAGGAACGTGAGCGGCATGATCAAAAAATTCTGGAAGGCGGCGAGCTGGTCGAACTTCTCGGCCCAGATGCCCGCGATCAAACCGAGCGTGCCGAGGATCGCCGAGCCCAGCATCGCGAACGCGATGATGTATAGCGGGGCGGTAAAGCTCATCGGAATGAACCAGACCGTCACGATGAATACGCCGAGCCCGACGCACAGCCCGCGCACGACGGCCGCGAGCACATAGGCCGCGTACATCTCGTAGTGCGTGAGGGGCGGCAGCAGCACGAATACGAGATTGCCCGTGATCTTCGACTGGATCAGCGACGACGAACTGTTGGCGAACGCATTCTGCAGCACGCTCATCATCACGAGACCGGGCACGAGGAAGCTCGTGTACATGACGCCCGGATAGACCTGCACGTGATCGCGCAGCGCGTGGCCGAAGATCGTCAGATACAGCAGCGCCGTGATGACGGGCGCGAGCACCGTCTGGAACGACACCTTCCAGAAGCGCAGCATTTCTTTGTAGAACAGTGTGCGAAAGCCGCTCATGCCAGCCCCTCGACGACTTCCGGTCCGTTCATCACCTGCAGGAATACGTCTTCGAGGTCGGCCTTGCGGACCTCGATTTCTTCGAACGTGCAACCCGCCGCACGGCATTGCGCGAGGATGCGCTCGACGTCGTCATAGCTCGACAGGCGCAGCAGATGCTGGCGCCCGTTGACGTCGCCGGGATCGACTTCGAGCGAGCGCAGTTCGGCAGGCAACACGCCCTGTGCAAAGCGAATGAACAGTTGCGTGCCGGCAAAGCGTTGCAGCAGCGTGCTCGTGCGCTCCAGCGCGACGACTTCGCCGCGTCGCAGCATGGCGATCCGGTCGCACAGCGATTCGGCTTCTTCCAGGTAGTGCGTGGTGAGTACGATCGTGTGGCCTTCGCGGTTCAGGCGAGAGATGAACTTCCACAGCGTCTGGCGCAGTTCGACGTCGACGCCTGCCGTCGGCTCGTCGAGCACGATTACGGGCGGCCGGTGCACGAGCGCCTGCGCGACCAGCACGCGGCGCTTCATCCCGCCGGACAGCGCGCGCATGTTCGCATCGGCTTTTTCGGTGAGATCGAGATTGGCCATCACTTCGTCGATCCAGTCGTCGTTCTTGCGCAGCCCAAAGTAGCCGGACTGGATGCGCAGCGTCTCGCGCACGGTGAAGAAGGGATCGAACACCAGTTCTTGCGGCACGACGCCGAGTGCGCGGCGCGCGAGGCGGAAATCGTCGACGACGTCGTGTCCGTGGACCGCGATGCTGCCTTCGTCGGCGCGCGCGAGTCCCGCGAGGATGCTGATGAGCGTCGTCTTGCCGGCGCCGTTCGGGCCGAGCAGCCCGAAGAATTCGCCTTGTTCGACGGTGAAGCTGACGCCTTTGAGCGCTTGCAGATCCTTGTAGCGCTTCCTGACGTTACGAATTTCAATCGCTGACATGACTGTGCGCCGCCGGGGGGACGACGCCTGATTGGTCGCCCGGCAAGGGCGCGAAAGCATGGGGAACGGATTTGGGGCCGGGTGCAAAAGAACGCTTGCGCTTTCGCCGTCGACCCTGAGGGGAACGGCCAGCCGCCAAAAAACGTTTGATTATAGGGCAAAAGTCGAAACCGCCGACTTGCCTTGAGAGAAGGTGAGCCAGCGCACAAACGTGAAACGCGGCGCAAGGCTCACTGACGCCTGTCGATCAGATAAGCGTCAATGTCGTACGGTCAGGAGGCTATCGACGCCGTAGGCTTGAGCGAGGCTGGACAGCCCCGCAGGAAGGTTGACGATCACGAGCGGCGTGCCGCGCGCGGTCGCGGCGCGTTGCCACGCAAGCAGCACGGCGAGCGCCGACGAATCGAACTGCCTGAGCGGCGCGCAGTCGACCGCGGTCGCGCCGACGCCGATGCGCGCAAGCCCAGCCGCGAGCGCCGCTTTCGCGCTCGCGTGCGTGAGCGTGTCGCCCGTTTCGAACGTATTGACCGACGTCCTGACGGGCGCGCTTGTGAAGTTGTTCACGACTGTTTGCCGCCGGCGAGTTGCTGGTTGCGTGCCGTCAGGAACTGGATCAGGCCGTCCACGCCGCTCTTCTGGATCTGCTCGTTGAACTGTTGCTGGTACGCCTGGATCAGCCATGCGCCGAGCACGTTCAGGTCATACACGCGCCAGCCTTGCGGCGTCTTGTATAGACGATAGTCGAGTTCGACGGGCGAGCCGTTGTTCATCACGACCGAGCGCACGACGACGTCGGTGTCGTCCGGATTGGCGCGGAACGGCTTGTATTCGATCTGCTGGTCCTTCACCTGCGCGAGCGCGCCCGAATACGTGCGGATCAGCAGCGTCTTGAACTGCTCGACGACGGCGTTCTGCTGCTCCGGCGTAGCGGTGCGCCAGTTGCGGCCCATCGCGAGTTGCGTGGTGCGGCGGAAGTCCGTGTACGGCAGGATTTTCTCGTTGACGAGCTTCGTGACAGCGCCGATGTTGCCGCTCTGGATTGTCTTGTCGGCGCGCACGGCGTCGATCACCTGCTGTGTGACGGTCTTGACCATGACGTCAGGGTTGTTCGTATCGACGGTTTGTGCCGATGCCGCGCTACTGAACGCAAAAAGTGCTGCAAAAAACGGGATGAAGAAGAATAATTTTTTCATTTCCAGTCCTGCAAAAAAAATAGGCTTAACGTTGGAAGCGACAATATCACGCGAGTTCAGCCGCAATCCACGCCCAAACTGCGAGAGTCGTATCCGAGTGTTACGGCAGGCGGATACCACGCTCGCACGTCACGTCTCTCAGTGCAGCTTCAGCGACGGATAGCCGAAGTGCGCGGGCGGCACGATCTGGCCGGCGGGCACGGTGGGCGGCGCGCCCGTGCCGGACGCGGGTTGCGCGGCACTCGCGCCGCTTGCTGCATTATCTGTTGCCGCGCCCGACGCCGCTTCCGGCGCCGAAGCCGTCGCAGGCTTCGCAGCAGGCGCCGCGCCACCACCCGGCACCGGCGCCGGCGCAGCGGCCGCACCGCCGTCGACGTCCTCGTATTTGGGCAGCGGCGCTTCGTTGCCATAGTCCGGCAGCGCCGTCGACGCGCTGCCGTCCGACAGCAGATAACGCCGGCGCTGCAGATACGCATTGCGCACGAACGAATATTTGTCGAGCGCCGCGCCTTCGAGCACGTCGCTCGCGTTCAGCAGGTTCGCGCGCGTGTTGACGATGTTGACCCCGTAAAGCGCCCAGCTCACGCTGTCCGGCTTCACGTAGGTGAGCGGATTGATGAAGTAGTTGCCGGCGATGCCCACGCCGTCGCGCACCGTGCTCGGCCCGAACAGCGGCAGCACGAGATACGGACCCGCCGGCACGCCGTAGTGGCCGAGTGTCAGGCCGAAGTCATTGTCGTGCTTCGGCAGCTTGGCGATCGTCGCGACGTCGAACAGGCCGCCGACACCGAAGATCGTGTTGATCACGATGCGCATGATGTCCGACACGCCGTCGGCGATCTTCAGCTGCAGCAGGTTGTTCGCGGCGATGTACACGTCGCCGATGTTCGAGAAGAAGTTCGTCACGCTGTCGCGCACGGGCTGTGGGGTGACGAACACGTAACCCTTCGCTACTGGCTTCAACGCGTACTGATCGACCTTGTCGTTGAACGTGAAGATCGTGCGATTGAAGCCTTCGAGCGGATCTTCCTTCGTGGGATTCTGAACCGTTGCACAACCAGCAAGCGTTGCCACCGCCAAAGCGAGCCCCGCGACACGTAAGCGTGTCGTCTTCATTTGTTGTTCTCCTTATTGACCCGACGCGCCCGATGCCGCCGCAGCAGGCGCGGCAGGGGCCGGAGCAGGCGCTGCGGGCGCCGCGGCCGATGTGCCGGGTTTGGCAGCGCCCGAATCCGCTGCCTTGCTATACAAAAACTGTCCGATCAGATTTTCCAGGACGATGGCCGATTGAGTCATCGTGATCGTGTCGCCGGCCTTCAGCATTTCGGTGTCGCCGCCCGGTTCGAGACCGATGTACTGCTCGCCCAGCAGGCCGGAGGTCAGAATCTTCGCGGAAGTGTCCTTCGGAAACTCGTATTGCTTGTCGAGATCGAGCGTCACGAGCGCCTGATACGAGTTGCTGTCGAAGCCGATCGACGCCACGCGCCCCACCGTCACGCCCGCGCTCTTGACGGGCGCGCGCACCTTGAGGCCGCCGATGTTGTCGAACTTCAGCTTGACGGGATAGGTCGCCTGAAACGACAGCGAGCTCATGTTGCCGGCCTTCAGCGCAAGGAACAGCAGCGCGATAAACCCTAGCACCACGAACAGACCGACCCAGAAATCGAGAGCAGTTTTTTTCATCTTCATCCCAGAGAGAATCTTCAGCGGCGGCGTGGCGTCTGCGCGGCGCGTGGCGACGCGCCGGCCGTCAGATCACGCCACGCGCTTCTTAGCTGAACATCAGAGCGGTCAGCAGGAAATCGAGACCCAGTACCGCGAGCGACGCGTACACGACTGTCTTCGTGGTCGCACGCGACACGCCTTCGGGCGTCGGTTTTGCTTCGTAGCCCTGGTAGAGCGCAATGAACGTGACCGCGAAGCCAAACACGATGCTCTTGATCACGCCGTTGCCGACGTCGCGATAGGCGTCCACTCCGCCTTGCATCTGCGACCAGAATGCGCCGGCATCCACGCCGATCATCAGCACGCCCACGACATAGCCGCCCAGCACGCCAACCGCGCTGAAGATCGCGGCGAGAATCGGCATCGAGATGATGCCCGCCCACATGCGCGGCGCGACGACCACCTTGAGAGGATCGACGGCCATCATTTCCATCGCCGTCAGTTGCTCGCCCGCCTTCATCAGGCCGATTTCGGCCGTGAGCGACGTGCCCGCGCGCCCCGCGAACAGCAGCGCCGTCACGACGGGCCCGAGCTCGCGCACGAGCGACAGCGCGACGAGCAAGCCGAGCGCCTGCTCGGAGCCATAGCGGTTGAGCGTGTAGTAACCCTGCAGCCCGAGCACGAAGCCGACGAACAGCCCCGATACGGCGATGATCACCAGCGAATAGTTGCCGACGAAGTGAATCTGCTTCGTGACAAGACGCGGGCGGCGCAGCAGCGCAAAGAATTCGGCGACGAGACGCACGAACATGCGTGCCGCATAACCCGTCTGTCCGAGCCCGCATACGACGGAGCGGCCGATGAAACTGATCGCGTTGATCATGCGCGGCCCCCGCCGATGCCGAAATCCGCCGCCAGCGGCGTGCTGCCCGGATAGTGAAATTTGAAGGGACCGTCGGGCGTGCCGTCGATGAACTGGCGCACGGTCGGATCGCTCGACGCGCGCAGCTCGTCGGGCGTGCCTTCGGCGAGCACGCCGCCGTTGGCGAGAAAGTAGACGTAGTCGGCGATCGCGAACGATTCCGGCACGTCGTGCGTGACGAGAATCGACGTTGCGCCGAGCGCCTGGTTGAGCGTGCGGATCAGGTTCGCCGTGATGCCGAGCGAGATGGGGTCGAGACCGGCGAACGGCTCGTCGTACATCATCAGTTCCGGATCGAGCGCGATGGCGCGGGCCAGTGCGACGCGCCGCGCCATGCCGCCCGACACCTGTGACGGCGCGAGATCGCGCGCGCCGCGCAGGCCGACCGCGTTCAGCTTCATCAGCACGAGATCGCGGATCAGGTCTTCAGGGAGATCGGTATGCTCGCGCAGCGCGAAGGCCACGTTCTCGAACACCGACATGTCGGTAAAAAGCGCGCCAAACTGGAACAGCATGCCCATCCGGCGGCGCAGTGCGTACAGGCCGTCGCGCGTCTGCGCGCCGATGTCCTGGCCGTGGAACAGCACCTGGCCGCGCTGCGCGCGCACGAGGCCGCCGATCAGCCGCAGCACGGTGGTCTTCCCGCACCCCGAGCCGCCCATGACCGCGACCACCTGGCCGCGTTTGAAGCGCAGATTCAGGTTCGACAGGACAAGCCGCTCGCCGTAGCCGAAGTCGACGTCGCGCAGCTCAAGGAGGGTCTCGGCAGAGGAAGGCACGTAACTGACAGTCCTTTTACACGGAAGGCGGAATTATAGGGCCTTCGTGCAAACCCTGCCTTGACGACGCTATCGATTTAACTTTTCTAAACTTTTTCTTGCAAAAACTCGCTTTGCAACGCTGCCGTCGCAATAGCGGGATCGGCGGCTTGTGTGATCGCGCGCACGACGGCCGCGCTTTTCACGCCCGTCGCCAGCACTTGCGGCAGCACATCGCCGCTAATGCCCCCGATCGCGACGAGCGGCACGACGCCCTCGAGCAATTTCACGTAGCGCACGAGCCGCGCCAGACCTTGCGGCGCCGTCGGCATCACTTTGGTCGTAGTCGGGAATACGGCGCCGAGCGCAATGTAGCTTGGACGGAAGTGCAACGCGGTGAGCATTTCGTAGTAGCCGTGCGTCGACAGTCCAAGTCGCACGCCCGCCTTCGACAACGCGTGCAGATCGGCCGTATGCACATCTTCCTGGCCGAGATGGACGCCGTAAGCGCCCGCATCGATCGCGGCCTGCCAGTGATCGTTGATGAACACGCGCGCATCGTGCTGGCGGCCCGCCGCCACGGAACGCGCGATTTCCTGTTTCAGTTCGCCCGGCTCCGCCGTCTTGCGGCGCAATTGCAGCGTCTTCACGCCGAACCCGGCCACGCGTTCCACCCAATCGGCCGTGGGCAGCACGGCGTAAAGACCGAGCGCATCGGGGCATGCGGCAAACGGCTGGGCGGGCGCGTCCGGCAGCCCGGCAACGCGCGGAAAGCGCGACAGATCGCACGGCCAGGCATCGTCGGATTTCGTCTCGTCGCCGTCGCGCCATGCGAGCGCGAGCACCAGCGCGTCGTGCGGATCGAAACCGCAATCGAGAAACGCCGCCAGCGCCGCAATCCAGTCTTCGGCAAGCTGGCCTTCCAGCCGATAGCGCACGCCCCCCCAGATGCAGCGACGCGCGGCCCGCCGCCGCTTCGATCACGCCCGCGCCCTGCGTCTGCCAGCGCGCGATCTGCTCGCCGTGCTGTTGCTCATCGGCGACGATGATCAGATCGCCGCCGTTCGCGTCGTCGGGCGACGTCAGGCAGATACGCCAGTTCACGTGCGACGCGGGCCAGTCGCCCAGTCGCGCGCGGATGCGTTCGGCGGCTTCCATCAGTTCGTCGGCGGGCGGCCAGAACAGGTCGCGGCCCGCGAATTTCAAGGTGTCGGTCATGCCGCTGCGCTCCCATCCTGATGCCAGAACGGCATGCCGACGACGGGCGTGCTCGCGTGGGCAGTTTCACGTTCGGCCATCGGGCCGGCCAGCCAGGCCTCGCGGCCCGCTTCGACGCCCATCGCGAAGGCGCGCGCCATCGTCTCGGGATGCGTCGCCTGGGAGACCGCCGTGTTCAGCAGCACGCCGTCGAAACCCCACTCCATCACCTGGCACGCATGCGACGGCACGCCGAGACCCGCATCGACGATCAGCGGCACGTCGGGCAGACGCTCGCGCAGCACGCGCAGGCCGTACGGATTGACGACGCCCTTGCCCGTGCCGATAGGCGCGCCCCACGGCATCAGCGCCTCGCAGCCCGCATCGAGCAGACGCCGGCCGATTACGAGATCTTCCGTGCAGTACGGCAGCACCTTGAAGCCGTCCTTCACCAGCTGCGTGGCCGCTTCGATCAGACCGACGGGATCGGGCTGCAGCGTGTAGTCGTCGCCGATCAGTTCGAGCTTGATCCAGTCGGTTTCGAACACTTCGCGCGCCATGTGCGCCGTCGTGACGGCCTCGCCGACCGTCTGGCAGCCCGCCGTGTTCGGCAGCAGCGGCACGCCGTGCCGCTTGAGCAGATCGAAGAAGCCGGCTTCCGCGCCGCCTTCGCTCATCTGCCGGCGCAGCGCGACGGTTACCATGCCCGGCTTCGATGCCGCGATCGAATCCGACAGCGACTGCAGCGACGGATAGCGCGACGTGCCCAGCAGCACGCGGCTCTGGAAAGTTTCGCCGTACAGCGTGAGCGCGTCGGCGCGGGCGTTCGCGTGTGAGTTCATCTGTGAGTCCTTGTCTGTGACAGTGCGCCGGGGCGTTCAGCCGCCTGCGACGGGATGCACGACGTCGAGCTTGTCGCCCGCCTGCAAGGCACGCGCAGCATGCTGCGTGCGCGCGACGAAAGTGCCGTTCAGCGCGACGGCGAACGGCGGCCGCGCGCCGAATGCGCTGAGCGCGTCGGCGACGGTCGCCCCTTCGGGCAGCGACAGCGGCTTCTGGTTGATCTGGATATCCATGTCGATTCGTTCAAACGTTGAGAGTGACGGCAGGCTCGTGATCCCGCCGGAACAGCTCGCTCCAGCGCGCGTGGCGCTGCCAGTCGTCGAATGCGTCGGCATCGGCGACGCGGCCGTCGAGCAGCGCCGACGCAAACCGCACCGCTTCGCCCGCGACTTCGGGCGCGATCATATAGCCGTGCCGGTAAAGCCCGTTCACGCGCAGCGTGTGGGCGCCGTCCCACAGCAGCACGGGGCGATGATCCGGCAGCGTCGGACGGCATTGCGAGTTCAGTTCGAGAATGCGCGCCTCGCCGAAACCCGGATGCACCGAAAACGCCGCGCTCAGCAGTTCGAGCGCCGAGCGCACGCTGACGGGCGACATGTCCTCGCCCTCCACTTCCGTCGCGCCGATCACATACAGATCGTTCTGCTTGGGCGCGATATAGAGCGGATAGCGCGGATGCAGCAGACGCACGGGCCGTGTCAGGCCGATGCCCGGCGCGTGCACCCGCGCGACTTCGCCGCGAATGCCGCGCAGTGTCGGCATGACAGGCTTCGCGCCCAGGCCGCGGCAGTCGATCGTGATGCGCGCAGCGGGCAAGGCGTGGTCGTCGACGGCAGTGTTCCAGTGCGTGTCGACGCCACGTTGCGCAAGCCCTGCCGCGAGCGCCGTCAATACCTGGCGGTTGTCGAGCTGGCCTTCGTGCGGCAGCAGCCAGCCTTGCGCGAAGCGTCCCGCGAGGGCAGGCTCCGCCGCGCCGACCTGCGCCCCCGCGAGCGCCACGAGGCCGCCGTCGAGCAGCGCGGCGGGCGCGTTCGCGCGCAGCCGCCGCTCGAACAGCGGCGCTTCGGCGCGATCGCTGTGATGCCAGACGATCAGCGAGCCACTGCGCTGGAAGAACACGGGCTCGGGCAATTGCGCAAGCAGCGACGGCCAGGTTTCCAGCGACGCCGCGCCAAGCTGCGTGATCAGCAGCTCGGCGCTGGCGGCTTCCGCGAGCGGCGCGAGCATGGCCGCGGCGACCCACGCGGCTGCCTGCGAGCCCGCCGCATCGCCGCGCTCGTACAGCGCAACGCGATGGCCGTCGCCCGCAAGCTGCCACGCGACCAGCCGGCCGCACAGCCCGCCGCCGATGACGGCGAAATCAGGTTGAGCAGACGTCTTCATCGCGCGGTCCTCCGGCGTGCTGCGCAAAGCGCGTGCGCAATCGCACGTCGGTCGCGAGCGGCAACGTCGAATCCGGCGCAGCGCGCGCCAACGCAACAAACAACTGAAGAATGAGCGGTCATCGAATCCTTTTCCGTACGGCAAGTGCGCACGTACCCAAGGACGAAACCAGCGGACGAGGCCAGCCGGGTATCGGGGTTCACGATATGACGGGAACGCCGCCCCGGCGGAAGGAGAACTTCCAGGAAATACTTCCCGAAAACTTCCCGCGCCGGTATTACCCGGATCGGGTGCGAAGGGTTTCTCTCAGCCTCGCCGCAGCGACTGCCCGCGCACGAAGCACCCCTGTTTCGTCCGGACCATTAGACCATAAAAGGCGCGCGGGCCGCAAACCCGTCCGGAACGCAATCGGCGGTGGCCCATTTTTCTTTCCGGCGGGGTTCTGTCCGCCTCTGGCACAATGGCACGCGTCAATGCGAGCGACATGCCGCGCCGTTGCAAGCCAGTCGTCGGGTTTGCAGTGCCTGCCGGGTGCGTCCTGCAGCGTGCGCTTAGGTCCGACGCTTAAGTTCAACGCTTAAGTTCGGATTAAGCCGCTGCCGGAACAATGCATCGGGCCATCACCCGGTGTGACGCGCAGCGCAACGCGGCCACGCGATGCACGGCGCCACCGCTCGGGCCGACCGTATGAAAGGACGCTTATGATCGACAATTCGAAAAATTCTGCGGACATCACGGCGTGGGGACTGATCAAGCCCTACTGGGTGTCCGAGGATAAATGGAAAGCCTGGGGACTGCTCGCGCTCGTCATCGCGATGAACATGACGATGGTCGCGGCCAACGTCTGGTTCAACACGTGGCAGCGCACGTTCTTCGACGCGATCCAGCAGTACAACTACCCCGTCTTTAAATACTCGCTGCTGCAGTTCACGGTCATCGCACTCGCGCTGATCCTGCTCGGCTCGTATCGGACGTACTTCCGCCAGATGCTCGAATTCCGCTGGCGGCAGTGGCTCACCACCCGCTATCTGAACGACTGGCTCGGCGATCGCGCGTACTACCGGATCGAGCGCGACAGTCTCGCCGACAACCCCGACCAGCGTGTATCCGCCGATCTGCAAGGGTTGGCGAGTTCGACGCTCAACCTGTCGCTCGGCCTGCTGTCGACCACCGTCACGCTGTTCTCGTTCATCGTGATTCTGTGGAACCTGTCGGGCGCGTTCGCGTTCCACATGTTCGGCACCGAGTTCTCGATTCCCGGCTACATGGTGTGGGCGGCGCTGATCTACGCAGCCATCGGTTCGTATGTGACGCACAAGGTCAACCATCCGCTGGTGTCGATCAACTACCAGCAACAGCGCGTCGAAGCCGACTTCCGTTTCTCGCTGATCCGCATCCGCGAAAACGCCGACCAGATCGCGCTGTATCAGGGCGAGCGCTCGGAAGAGCAGAAGCTGCAAGGCGTGTTCGCGCACATCCGCGAGAACTGGCGTCTGATCATGCGCTTCACGCGGCGCTTCAACATCGTTGTGATCAGCTACTCGCAGCTGGCCATCGTGTTTCCGTATATCGCGGCCGCGCCCAAATACTTTTCGAAGAGCATCTCCTTCGGCATGTATCAGCAGGTGACGGGCGCGTTCGGCACGGTCAGCGATTCGTTCTCCTGGTTCATCAACAATTACGATTCGCTCGCCGAATGGCGCGCAACCGTCAACCGTCTGCGGGAATTCAATCGCGTGATGCGCTCGCAGCATCTGTATGAGTCAGTGGTCGAAGGCACGGTGCACGGCGGCATCAACGTGCACGTCACGGACACCGATTCGATCAACGTCACGAACCTGCGCTTGCAGCGGCCCGACGGCGAGCCGATGGCCAACGTCGGCTCGTTCCGTATCGCGCCGAAGTCGCGCTGGCTGGTGCGCGGTCCGTCGGGCGCGGGCAAGAGCACGCTGATGCGCACGCTCGCGGGGCTGTGGCCGTTCGGCGAAGGCACGATCGAAATGCCCGCCGACGCGAAACTGCTGTTCATCCCGCAGCGAAGCTATTTGCCTATCGGCACGCTGAAGGCGGCGCTGTGCTATCCGTCGGACGTGTCCGCGTATTCCGACGAGGCGTGCCGCGAAGCGCTCGCCATTTGCCGTCTGTCGGAGTTCGCAGACCGGCTCGGCGAAGCGGCGCATTGGGAACGCTCGCTGTCGCCGGGCGAACAGCAGCGTCTGGCCGCAGCGCGCGCGCTGCTGCAAAAGCCCGACTTCCTGTTCCTCGACGAAGCGACGAGCGCGCTCGATCCCGACAACGAAAGCAACATCTACAACGCGCTGATCGAGCGTCTGCCGAATGCGGCGATCGTCAGCGTCGCGCATCGCAAGACGCTCGAAGCGTTCCACGACCAGACGCTGTTCATCGAGCGCGCCGTCGAGCGCATGCGCGAGACGCTGCGCGTCGAGCGCGTCGTGCTGGTGACGGGCGCGGGCTCCGGCATCGGCGCAGCGCTCGCGCGGCGCATCGCGGCACCACGCGTCGCGCTGATGCTGCACGCGCGCGGCGCGGATGCCGCGTCGCGCGAACGCCTCGACAACGTGGCGGCCGTTTGCTCGTCGACGCGCACGTGCGCGACGTGCTCGGCGATCTCGCTGAGCGCGGCGCATCCGAACACGCCGTTCATCAAACGCTCGCGCAGTTCGGCGCGCTCGATCAGATCGTCGCGAACGCCGGACACGCGCAGCGTCACACCATCGGCACACTCGACTTCGAATCGCTCGCGGAATCGTTCGCCGCGATGCCCGCCGCGTTTGCAGCGCTCGTCAAACGCGCGGCGCCGGCGCTCGAAACGTCGAAGCGCGGGCGCATCGTCGCCGTGAGTTCGTTTGTCGCGCATCGCTATCGTGCGGACGCGCCGTTCGCGGGCACGGCCGCGGCGAAGGCTGCGCTCGAATCGCTGGCGAGATCCGCGGCGGCGGAGCTGGCGCCGCTCGGCGTCACCGTAAACTGCGTCGCGCCCGGCTATACGCGCAAGGAGCGCGGACCGAGCGCCGACAACGCGCCCGCTTGGGCGCGCGCGGCACAAGCCACGCCCTTGGGCCACGTGGCCGAACCGGACGACATCGCCGCGCTGATCGCCTTCCTGCTGTCCGACGCAGCGCGTCACATCACGGGCCAGGTGATCCACGTCGACGGCGGGCTGACACTCGGTTAAGCCACGCGCGCATCGCCGGGCACGCCGCGACATTGACGCGTGCGCCGCTCGCGCAACATCCGGAAAGACTCGCGAACAGTTCGAAAGCACTTTCGAAGCGCATGCCCTGTTCCGCGCTTTGCTCACGCGCCGTTCCAGCGACGATTGCATCGCGGGCCAAACGCTCCTTTGGCGCGGCCCGCGACGCATGTTCAACGTCACTGGAAAAGCTGCCATGTCACTCGCCCGCCGCCTCCCTTCGCTGTCCCGCTTGTCCCTTGCTTTCGCGCACTCCGCTCGCACTGCGAGTCTCACTACGGGCCTCACTACGGGCCTCACTACGGGCCTCACTACGGGGCTCACTACGGGATTCATTGCCGCGCTGTTGCTCGCGACGGCCGCCAATGCCGCGCACGGCCCGGGCATTCCCGAAGACCGCATTGCGGCCGCGATGAAGCCGTTCGTACGGCTCGACGCGGCGCGCGGCGGAGAAGGCCATTGCGGGCTGGGGCTCGCGATCGTCGTGCGGCTGGCGCATCATCGGGGCGGCCAGTGCGTCGTCGCCAATCATCCCGAGGGGCGGTTTGCATGTGCGCATCGCGCTGCCCGTCGCCGGGGAGCCGGCGTGAAGCCGGGCGCGCAGGAAGCGCATGTAACGGGCGCGTAGGACAGGCGCGAGGGTCGCGCTTACCTTGCCTTACGTTCAGGCCGCACCGCGGCGTTTCGGGACTACAGTGCAATCCGGCGTCCTCGGCGCCTCCGTGTTCGGTCCGTCCCGCTGCCACCTGGGACGGGCCGTTTTTTCTTTGGGCGAACGACGCCTGCCAATAGCCGCTCTGCTCGCCCGCGAGCGGCTTCGCCAATCAGCAAGAATCCGGAATGCGGTGCCCTGTGCGGCCGTTTACGCCTTGTCGGCCAGGCGCCGGTTTTTTGCTCCGCATTGGCCACATTTCAGGCCGACCGTAGAATACAACCCACCGCAACCCGCCCGCGTCATCATCTGTGGCCTGCCGGAAAAACATCTGAAGCACAACAAAGGAGAGGAGATGGCGTCGTTTCAGTGGTTCACAGAACTGTCCGGGCGCGAACGGCGCACGCTCTACGCGGGCTTCGGCGGCTACGCCGTCGATGCGTTCGACTTCATGATCTACTCGTTCCTGATCCCGACACTGATCGCGTCGTGGGGCATGTCGAAGAGCGAAGCGGGGATGATCGCGACGAGCTCGCTGATTTCGTCGGCGATAGGCGGCTGGCTCGCGGGCATCCTCGCCGACCGCTACGGCCGCGTGCGCGTGCTGCAATGGACGATCGCCACTTTCGCCGTGTTCACCTGCCTGTCGGGCTTCACGAACGGCTTCTGGCAACTGCTGACGACGCGCACGCTGCAAGGCATCGGCTTCGGCGGCGAGTGGTCCGTCGTGACGATCATGATGGCCGAGACGATCCGCTCGCCCCAGCATCGCGCGAAGGCAGTCGGCACGGTGCAAAGCAGCTGGTCGGTCGGCTGGGCGGCGGCGGCGATTCTCTACTGGGCGTTCTTCGCGCTGCTGCCCGAGCAGTACGCGTGGCGCGCGTGCTTCTGGATTGGCCTCGTGCCGGCGCTGTGGATCATCTACATCCGCCGCAACGTCAGTGATCCCGACATCTTCACAGCGACGCGTCGCGCGCGCGACAGCGGTCTCGACACGTCGCACTTCCTGCAGATCTTCGCGTTCCCGCATCTGAAGACCACGATACTCGGCAGCCTGCTGTGCAGCGGCATGCTGGGCGGCTATTACGCGATCACGACCTGGCTGCCCACGTATCTGAAAACCGTGCGCCATCTGTCGGTGTTCAACACGAGCGGCTATCTGGTCGTGCTGATCGTCGGCTCGTTCACGGGGTATATCGTCGGCGCGATTCTCTCCGACAAGATCGGCCGCCGCGCGTCATTCATTCTGTTCGCGATCGGCTCGTTCGTGCTCGGCATGATCTACACGATGCTGCCCGTCACCGACGGCGCGATGCTGCTGCTCGGCTTTCCGCTCGGCATCGTCGTGCAGGGCATTTTCGCGGGCGTGGGCGCGTACCTGTCCGAGCTGTATCCCAACGCGATTCGCGGCTCGGGCCAAGGTTTCTGCTACAACCTCGGGCGCGGCATCGGCTCGTTCTTTCCGATCCTCGTCGGCACGATGTCGCAGACGATGACGCTGGTGAAAGCGATCGGCATCGTGGCGGGCTCGGGCTATCTGCTCGTCGTGCTGGCCGCGCTGGCGCTGCCGGAAACGAAGGGCAAGTCGCTCTCGGCTCAGACCGCGGAGTCCGCCGAACACGTGTAATACGGCTTCGTCACTTCATGCATACGATCGTTCTCGGCGGCGGCATCATCGGGGTCGCCACCGCCTTCTACCTGCGCGAGCGCGGCTGCGATGTCACCGTGATCGAGCGCGAGGCCGACGTCGCGCTCTCCACCAGCTTTGGCAACGCGGGCGTGATCGCGCCCGGTTACGTGACGCCGTGGGCCGCGCCCGGCATGCCGCTGAAAATTCTCAAGTACCTGTTCAAGCCTGCCTCGCCGCTGATTTTCCGGCCGACGCTCGACCCCGCGCAATGGCGCTGGATCGCGCGCTGGCTGCGCGAATGCGATCTCGCGCGCTTTCGCGTCAACAAGCAGCGGATGCAGCGCATCGCTTACTACAGCCGAGAATGCCTGCATGAGTTTCGCGGCCGTCATCCGTTCGAGTACGGGCGCAGCCAAGGCTATCTGCAACTCTTTCGCACGTCGTTCGACATCGAACTCGCGCGGCCGGCGCTTGCCGTGCTGCGCGATGCGGGCATCCAGCATCGTGAAGTAAGCGCGGCCGAATGCGTGCAGATCGAGCCGGGACTGCGCTGGGCGCGCAACCCGCCGCTCGCCGGCCTCTATTTGCCCGACGATGAAGCGGGCGACTGCGCGCGCTTCACGCGCGAGCTGCGCGCGATTTGCGAAGCCAACGGCGTGCGCTTTCGCTTCGACACGCGCGTCACGGCGCTCGATGCGCGCGGCGGGTCCGTGCATGGCGTGCACGTGGAAAGCGCGGCGGGCAGCGAAACGCTGGTGGCGAACGCCGTAGTGGTCGCGGCGGGCGTCGACAGCGCGGAGCTGCTCGCGCCGCTTGGCGTGAAAGTGCCGCTGTATCCCGTGAAGGGCTATTCGGCAACGCTGCAGATCGTCGACGACGAAAAGTCGCCGCGCGCCGCGTTGATGGACGAATCGCTGAAGACGGCGATCACGCGCTTCGGACCGAACCTGCGCGTCGCCGGCACGGCCGAACTCGGCAATCGCCAGACGACGCTGCGCGAGCAGGCACTGCAAACGCTGATGAAAGTGCTCGACGACTGGTTCCCGCACGCGACGGCGCCCTCTTCCGCGCACTTCTGGGTCGGCCGCCGTCCGATGACGCCTGATGGCGCACCGCTGCTCGGGCCGTCGGGCATCGACAAACTGTGGATCAATCTCGGGCACGGCTCGACGGGTTGGGCGATGTCGCTCGGCTCCGGGCGCGTAGTCGCCGATCTGATCACGCAGCGCGAGCCGGAAATCGATCTGAACGGACTGACGCTCGCGCGATATCGCGCGTCCTAGTCGATCGCTCGCAGCGTCAGTCGCAGACGACGGGCACGCTGGCGAGCGACCGGTAGCGCGCGCCGTTGCGCGCCAGCGTGCTCGAATACAGCGTCAGCGATTCGAAACGCGCGATCAGTTCGGTGTGCAGCTCGGCCGCGGGACCGACAGCCGCGGCCTCATGCCGATAGCGTGCGAGCGTCACGTGGGGGCGAAACGTGCGCGCGTCGACGGGCAGGCCGAGTGCGATCATCGACGAACGCACGCGCCAGTCGAGTGCAACGAACTCTTCGGACATGGCCAGCGCGGCGACCGTGAGGCGCGGGTGCGATGCGCGCGGCCAGTGCTCGATCTTCGTCACGGACGTGGGTTTGAGCGGTACGGTGTCGCGCGTCAATGCGTCGACGAGGGGCGCGCTTTTCGCATACGGCAACATGCCGATGAACGTCACCGTCAGATGCAGTTGCTCGTAAGGCACGCGGCGCGCGGTGGAGGGAACGTCGATGGCGGACAGCGCGTCGCGCGTGGCCGCGTCGGGGACGAGGGCGATGAAGCAGCGCTGATAGTCGTGTTGCTCGTGCGTGTTGCCCGTCGCAGAGGCGCTGTCGAAAGCTTGCCCTGCGTCGTCTGGATCAGGCTGCGGATCGGTGCGTTGCATTGTTCGTCTCCGTTCGCGTTCCCGCTCATGGCACATTATCGCCCGATGCCAAGAAAAAACCGGGTCGCTCTTGCGAGCGCCCGGTTTTTGTCCTGCTTCTACTGCCGTGCGGTGACGTCTGATGCGTCCGCGCCTGTCTCCACTTCCTCCTGCTAAAAGGAGCAACGATGCCTGGCGGCATCGTCCAGCTATGAGACTCAGCGCGGCAAATCCGAATGCCCCATCAGATACGCATCGACGGAGCGCGCGCACTGACGCCCTTCGCGAATCGCCCACACCACCAGCGATTGCCCGCGCCGCATGTCGCCCGCCGTGAACACCTTGTCGACGGACGTGTAGTACGCCTTCTCGCCTTCCGTCGAAGCACGCACGTTGCCGCGCGCATCCTTGTCGACGCCGAACGCCTCGAGCACGGGCGAAACCGGCTGCGTGAAACCCATCGCGAGCAGCACGAGATCGGCCTTCATTTCGAATTCGGAGCCCGGCACTTCGACCATCTTGCCGTCCTTCCATTCGACGCGCGCCGCAATCAGTTTCTCGACCTTGCCGTTCTTGCCTTCGAAGCGCTTGGTCGCCACGGCCCAGTCGCGCTCGCAGCCTTCCTCGTGCGACGACGACGTGCGCAGCTTCACGGGCCAATACGGCCACACGAGCGGCTTGTTTTCCTCTTCGGGCGGCTGCGGCAGCAGTTCGAACTGCGTGACGCCCTTCGCGCCGTGACGGTTCGACGTGCCCACGCAGTCCGAGCCCGTATCGCCGCCGCCGATCACGACCACATGCTTGCCCTTCGCGAGCAGCTGGTCGGCAACCTTGTCGCCCGCGTTGACCTTGTTCTGCTGCGGCAGGAATTCCATCGCGTAATGGATGCCCGCCAGCTCGCGGCCAGGCACGGGCAGATCGCGCGGCGTTTCGGAGCCGCCCGTCAGGATCACGGCGTCGAACTGTTCCTTCAGTTCTTCCGGCGTGATGGTTTCCTTCGCGGTATTGCCGATGTGCGACGGAATCGCGTCCTTGCCGACGAACACGTTCGGACGGAAGCTCACGCCTTCCGCTTCCATCTGGCGCATGCGGCGGTCGATCAGCCACTTCTCCAGCTTGAAGTCGGGAATGCCGTAACGCAGCAGCCCGCCGATGCGATCATTCTTCTCGAACACGGTCACGTCGTGGCCAGCGCGCGCCAGTTGTTGCGCGGCGGCGAGACCCGCCGGGCCCGATCCGACGACGGCCACTTTCTTGCCCGTCTTGTGCTTCGGCGGCAGCGGCGCGACCCAGCCTTCCGCCCACGCCTTGTCGATGATCGCGTGCTCGATCGACTTGATGCCGACGGGGTCGTCGTTGATGCCCAGCGTGCACGCCGCTTCGCACGGCGCCGGGCAGATGCGGCCCGTGAACTCAGGGAAGTTGTTGGTCGAATGCAGGACTTCGATCGCGTTCTGCCAATCCTGGCGGAACACCAGATCGTTGAAGTCCGGGATGATGTTGTTCACCGGGCAGCCGTTGTTGCAGAACGGAATGCCGCAGTCCATGCAACGCGCGCCCTGGATCTTCGCTTCGTCGTCGGTCAGCGCCGAGACGAATTCCTTGTAGTGCTTGACGCGCGTGAGAGGTGCTTCGTACGCCTCGTGGCGGCGCTCGAACTCGAGAAAACCGGTTGCCTTGCCCATGTGGTTCTCTATGTCTATCTGAATCGGTGAGGGGATCGGCGCCCGCCGCATGCGACTTTCATCGCCGCGGCGGGTGCGCTTCTTATGTCGTCAGTGGATTGGCCGGGGAACGATCAGGCTGCGAGCACTTCCTTGGCAGCCTTCTTCGCGCCCATTTCGCCCAGCGCGCGCTTGTATTCCGTCGGGAACACCTTCACGAACTGACGGCGCGACGCATCCCAGTTTTCGAGCAGCGCCTTCGCGCGTGGCGAACCCGTGAACTGGAAGTGACGTTCGATGAGCCCCTTGAGCAGCGCTTCGTCGGTTTCGCCCGCGTGCCACAGCGCCTTGTCGACCGTGCGTTCCTGTTCGGCCTGTTGCAGCACCGGCTCGAGGGCGACCATCGACTTGTTGCACTTCGCCGCGAACGAACCGTCGACGTCGTACACATACGCGACGCCGCCCGACATGCCCGCCGCGAAGTTGCGGCCCGTCTCGCCGAGCACGACGACCGTGCCGCCCGTCATGTATTCGCAGCCGTGGTCGCCCGTGCCTTCGACAACCGCCGTCGCGCCCGAGTTACGCACGCAGAAGCGCTCGCCCGCGACGCCGCGGAAGAACGATTCGCCTTCGATCGCGCCGTACATCACCGTGTTGCCGCAGATGATGTTTTCTTCGGACTTGCCGCGGAAGTCATTCGTGGGACGGATGATGATGCGGCGCCCGACAGGCCCTTGCCGACGTAGTCGTTGCCGTCGCCGACGAGATCGAGCGTGATGCCCTTCGCGAGGAACGCGCCGAAGCTCTGACCCGCCGTGCCCTTCAGCTGGATGTGGATGGCGTCGTCAGGCAGACCGTCGTGGCCGTACTTCTTCGCGATCGCGCCCGACAGCATCGCGCCGACCGTACGGTTCACGTTGCGCACCGGCTGGATGAACGACACGTGCTCGCCCTTCTCGATCGCCGCCTTCGCCTTCTCGATCAGCGTGTGATCGAGCGCGCGGTCGAGGCCGTGATCCTGCGATTCGACGTGCAGACGCGCGACGCTCGCGGGAACGTTCGGTTGATAGAACACGCGCGTGAAGTCGAGACCCTTCGCCTTCCAGTGCTCGATGCCCTTCTTCATGTCGAGGTATTCGCTGTGGCCGATCAGGTCGTCGAACTTGCGAATGCCCAGTTGCGCCATGATTTCACGCACTTCTTCAGCGACGAAGAAGAAGAAGTTCACCACGTGTTCCGGCTGGCCCTGGAATTTCGCGCGCAGCACGGGGTCTTGTGTCGCGACGCCGACCGGGCACGTGTTCAGATGGCACTTGCGCATCATGATGCAGCCTTCGACGACGAGCGGCGCCGTCGCGAAGCCGAACTCGTCCGCGCCGAGCAGCGCGCCGATCACGACGTCGCGGCCCGTCTTCATCTGGCCGTCGGCCTGCACGCGGATACGGCCGCGCAGCTGGTTCAGCACCAGCGTCTGCTGCGTTTCGGCGAGACCGAGTTCCCACGGCGTACCGGCGTGTTTCACCGACGACAGTGGCGAGGCGCCCGTGCCGCCATCGTGGCCCGCGATCACGACGTGATCCGCCTTCGCCTTCGCGACACCTGCCGCGACCGTGCCGACGCCCACTTCCGACACGAGCTTCACCGAAATGCTCGCCGACGAGTTCGCGTTCTTCAGATCGTGGATCAGCTGCGCGAGGTCTTCGATCGAATAGATGTCGTGGTGCGGCGGCGGCGAAATGAGGCCGACGCCCGGCACCGAGTAACGCAGCTTGCCGATGTACTCGGACACCTTGTGACCCGGCAACTGGCCGCCTTCGCCCGGCTTCGCGCCCTGCGCCATCTTGATCTGGATCTGGTCGGCCGACGCCAGATATTCCGCCGTCACGCCGAAACGGCCCGACGCGACCTGCTTGATCTTCGAGCGCAGCGAATCGCCGTCCTTCAGCGGGATGTCGCTCACGACCTCATCGCCGAGGATCGACTTCATCGTGTCGCCGTTCTTGATGGGGATGCCGCGCAGTTCGTTGCGATAGCGGTTCTCGTCTTCGCCGCCTTCACCCGTGTTCGACTTGCCGCCGATCCGGTTCATCGCCACAGCCAGCGTGGCGTGCGCTTCCGTCGAGATCGAGCCGAGCGACATCGCGCCCGTTGCAAAGCGCTTGACGATTTCCTTCGCGGGTTCGACTTCGTCGAGCGGAATCGCCTTCGACGGATCGACCTTGAACTCGAACAGGCCACGGAACGTCATGTGACGGCGCGTCTGGTCGTTGATCAGATGCGCGTATTCCTTGTACGTCTGATACGAGTTGCTGCGCGCCGAGTGTTGCAGCTTGGCGATTGCATCCGGCGTCCACATGTGGTCTTCGCCGCGCACGCGGTATGCGTACTCGCCGCCCGCGTCGAGCATGGTCGCGAGAACCGGGTTGTCGCCGAACGCGTCGCGGTGCAGGCGGATCGCTTCTTCCGCCACTTCGAAGAGGCCAATGCCGCCAACCTTCGACGCCGTGCCCTTGAAGTACTTGTTCACCAGATCTTCAGCCAGACCGACGGCTTCGAAAATCTGCGCGCCCGTGTACGACATGTACGTGGAGATGCCCATCTTCGACATGACCTTGTGCAGGCCCTTGCCGACTGCCTTCGTGAAGTTGTAGACGGCCTTTTCCGCCGACAGGTCGCCCTTCATGCCCGCCGCCATCTGCGCGAGCGTTTCCATCGCGAGGTACGGGTGAACGGCTTCCGCGCCGAAGCCCGCGAGCAGCGCGAAGTGGTGCGTCTCGCGCGCCGAGCCCGTCTCGACGACGAGACCCGTGCTCGTGCGCAGACCTTGCTGCACGAGGTGCGAGTGGATCGCCGAGGTAGCCAGCAGCGCCGGAATCGCGACATTGTCGCGGTCCGTCTTGCGGTCCGACACGATCAGCATGTTGTAACCGGACTTCACGGCATCGACGGCTTCCGCGCACAGCGAAGCCAGACGCGCTTCGATGCCTTCCTTGCCCCACGCGACGGGATAGCAGATGTTCAGTTCGTACGAGCTGAACTTGCCGCCCGTGTACTGATCGATTGCGCGGATCTTCGCGATGTCCTTGAAGTCGAGCACCGGCTGCGACACTTCCAGACGCATCGGCGGGTTGATGTTGTTCGTGTCGAGCAGGTTCGGCTTCGGACCGACGAACGACACCAGCGACATCACCATGTTTTCGCGGATCGGGTCGATCGGCGGGTTCGTCACCTGCGCGAACAGCTGCTTGAAGTAGTGGTACAGCGTCTTGTTCTTGTTGGACATGACGGCCAGCGGCGAGTCGTTGCCCATCGAGCCGACGGCTTCTTCGCCCGCCTGCGCCATCGGCGCCATCAGGAACTTGAGGTCTTCCTGCGTATAGCCGAACGCCTGCTGCCGGTCGAGCAGCGCAGCCGCTTCGCGGCGCTCCGTCGCGACGTCTTCCGCGTTCGGCTCGATTTCGTCGAGCTTGATGCGCACGGCGTCGATCCAGCTCTTGTACGGCTTCGCGTTCGACAGGTTGTCCTTCAGTTCCTTGTCGTCGATGATGCGGCCGTGTTCCATGTCGATCAGGAACATCTTGCCCGGCTGCAGACGCCACTTCTTCACGATCTTCGACTCGGGAATGGGCAGCGTGCCCGCTTCCGACGCCATGATGACGAGGTCGTCGTCGGTGATGATGTAGCGCGCCGGACGCAGGCCGTTACGGTCGAGCGTCGCGCCGATCTGGCGGCCGTCGGTGAACGCGATCGCGGCGGGGCCGTCCCACGGCTCCATCATCGCGGCGTGGTATTCGTAGAACGCGCGGCGGTTCTCGTCCATCAGCGTGTGCTGTTCCCATGCTTCGGGAATCATCATCATCACGGCATGGACGAGCGGGTAGCCGGCCATCACGAGCAGTTCGAGACAGTTGTCGAACGATGCCGTGTCCGACTGGCCCGGATAGATCAGCGGCCAGAGCTTGGGCAGATCGTCGCCGAGCACGTGCGACGCGATTGCGCCCGTGCGTGCGTTCAGCCAGTTGACGTTGCCCTTCACCGTGTTGATCTCGCCGTTGTGGGCGATCATGCGATACGGGTGAGCCAGTTCCCACGCCGGGAACGTGTTGGTCGAGAAGCGCTGGTGCACGAGCGCGAGCGCCGACACGACGCGCTCGTCCTGCAGGTCGCGGTAATACACGCCGACCTGGCCCGCCAGCAGCAGACCTTTGTAGACGACCGTGCGCGCCGAGCACGACGGCACGAAATACTCCTTGCCGTGCTTGAGCTTGAGCGCCTGGATGCGATGGCTCGCCGTCTTGCGGATGATATACAGCTTCCGCTCGAGCGCGTCCGTCACCATGATGTCCTTGCCACGGCCGATGAAGATCTGGCGGATCAGCGGCTCGCTCGCCTTCACGGTCGGCGAAATGGGCATGGTGTGGTCGACGGGCACGTCGCGCCAGCCGAGCACAACCTGGCCTTCGGCCTTCACCGTGCGCTCCAGCTCCTGTTCGCACGCGAGACGCGACGCGTGTTCCTTCGGCAGGAAAATCATGCCGACGCCGTATTCGCCGGCGGGCGGCAGCGTCACGCCCTGCCTGGCCATTTCCTCGCGGTAGAACGCATCGGGGATCTGGATCAGGATGCCCGCGCCGTCGCCCATCAGCGGATCGGCGCCGACGGCGCCCCGGTGGTCGAGGTTTTCGAGAATCTTCAGGCCTTGCTGGATGATCTCGTGGCTTTTCTTGCCCTTGATATGCGCAACGAAGCCGACGCCGCATGCGTCGTGCTCGTTTTGCGGGTCGTAAAGACCCTGCGCGGCGGGAACCGTGGAAATCGGCTGCTGGTGGTCGTTCATGGGGACACCGTCTGTCAGGGGCCGTAGGGCCGTTGAACCATTTTTCTCGTTGCCGCGGTGTGCGGGTCAACCGCGCGGGGCGTCCGCTGAATGCGCGATGCGGGATGTTGCAGTTGCACATCGGAACGCCGGAAATCGGAATATACGCGACGAATCAAAGGAATAGCAAACAAAACGTGATGGTCGAACCCTAATTATCAATCTGGTGCATTTTGCGGCGTTTTAATTGGCTCCATATCAAAACAGGGCAAAAGAAAACGGCATACGCGGATGCCGTTCACTTGCTGCTTCTGTCGACAAGTCTTTGATAGTAAAGACTTAATCTACTGGGTTTGCGGCGTTTCCCGGACCTTGCGCGGCCGGCCGCGCGGCAGCGGCGACACCCGCCGGTTCGCCGCTCGCGCCGCCCATTCGCGGTAGGAGTCGCTGCCGAGCACCCAGCCTTTCAACGTGGCTTGCTGAAGCTGGCTGGCTTCGCGTTCGTCGAGTGGCTGTTCGCACAGCTCGCGGTATGCACGCTGGCGTTCGAACGGCGTATTGCCGAGCGACCAGTACAAACGGTGATCGGTGATGAGACTGTCTAAGGTTAGGCCGATGTGATGCCGATAACTGGACCATCGGTAATCTTCGGGCGCTGCCACCAGCTGGTTGCGCACCGGCGACATCTCGACGACGCGGCTCGCAAGCAGGAAGTATTTCTCACCTTCGATCACCGTCGCGCGATAACGGCCTTCCCACAAGGTGCCGCGTCGCGAGTAACGGCGATTGAAGTGCGCGACGTAGCGCCGTCCGACCGCCTGCATCGCCTTGGGCAGACTCGATTCGTCGGTGGGCGTGACAAGCAGTTGCACCGCGCCCGGCATCAACGCGTACGCGTGAACGGACAGATGGTGATCGCGTGAAGCGGCCTTCAGGCAATCGATGAACAGCTCGTAATCCTGGTCGTCGACGAATGCGGGCTGCTGGTCGAGTCCGCGCAGGATCACATGCTGCGGCTGGTCGGGGACATAAAGACGTGCAAGCCGTGCCATGCTGGATTATCCAAAGTCGCGTTGGTACATACCCGAAGGTCCGAAAAACTGCGCCGGCGCGGCCTTACGCGCCAAGGGGCTCTGCCCGGAACAGCATAAAGCCTAGGCAGAACGCTCTAGCCGGCGCGTATGGTTTGTTTGAAACGTTGTGGTCATAATTGGCGGGCCTTTTTTGGAGGAGCACAAATGAAATTAAAACAGGCCTTGGGGGTCGCGGCGCTCGCCTGCATAACAACCACAGCGCACGCACAATCGGCCGGCAGTATTTACGTTACGACGGGCTGGTTCCATCTCGCGCCTCAGTCCAGCAGTCAGCCATTGAGAGAAACTAACGTTAACGGTACACCTGTCAACATTACGGTGCCCAATACGGGCGCTGATGCCGGCGACGGCGACACGGTCGGTTTTACCGCAGGCTATTTCATCACCGACCATATCGCCACCCAGTTCGACATCGGCGTGCCGCCGCAATTCGACCTGAAGGGCACGGGTGCATTTCAGCAGTTCGGCAAGATCGGCTCGGCGAAACAATGGAGCCCAACGCTGCTGCTTAAGTACTACTTCAATCAGGCGCAAGCGAAGTTCCGCCCGTATCTCGGCATCGGTGTGAGCCGTGTCTGGTTCACAGACGAGAAAATCACGAACGGCACCTTCCAGAACACCGTACTGCATGGTCCGACCACCGTCTCGACGGATAGTTCGTGGGAGCCCGTGTTTAATGCCGGCTTCACCTACGCGTTCACCGAACATTGGTTCGGGGGCTTCTCGATTTCCTATCTACCGCTCAGCACGACCGCCAAGCTGAACACGCAAGCGAACACACCTATCGGTCCCGTCCATGTCCAATCGGAAACGAAGATTCGTCTGAATCCGATCGTTACGTACGTGAGCATCGGCTATCGGTTCTAAGACAACAGGTTAGTCGAGATTTTCGGGCTTGAACAACGCCCTCGTGCAAAAGCATGACGGCGTTTCTTTTGCTGCCTCGACAATACCTGTATGCGCGCCGCCTCGTCTCCAACATAACGCGACATCGTTCCTGTCGCACGCGACCTTTTATGCCGCGCACGCTTGCCGGCCGTTGTAAGTTTGACTGAGGATCACGCGCCGCCGATGCAATTTCTGCCGGATGCATGCTGCATCGGCGCGCGCGGCACTCAACCTGAGAGGGCGTCGCGGCACAGGCGGCCAGGCGGGCACCGAAGTTGCGTCGGAGGATACCTCCCGCGCTGTGTTGCGGGGATGTACAACCACCCTCATCGACGGAGCGACCATGACTACACTACCTAACACGCGAGATGCCCTTGGTGAATCCTGGACGACGGCGGGGCGTCGTGCGCGCCGCATTGCGCGCCACAGCCGGCACGCGGCGGAAGACATCGCCAGCGAGCTGCGCAGCCTGATGAACGAACTCGAAAATACGCTCGGCGACGGCACGCAGGCCGACGCAACGGTATTGCGCACGCAGTTGCGAAAACGTCTCGACGACGCGCGCTCGCGCCTGAACGACACGCGCGACGCGATGCGCGAACGCGCCGAAACCGCCCTGCACGGCGCCGACGACTTCGTGCATGAAAATCCGTGGCGGACGATCGCCGTGGTTGGCGGCATCGCGCTGATCGCGGGTGCATTGATTGCTCGCGGCGGCGCGCGCTGAGGCGCTGAGGCGCTGAGGCGCTGAGGCGCTGAGGCGCTGAGGCGCTGACACGCTGCCGCGGATTGCGTGATCCGTCATGACGGACTGTCGTTTCGCGGCGAAAACGGTGCGGCGCGCGGCCATCGCGCGTCGTTCTGCGGACGCTGCGTCAGCGCAACGACGCGTCACCGCGGCCATGCATGCGCGCGCGTGAAACGCGTAGCGCGCTGACGCTTAGCTGTTGTCCACGACGAACAGCCGCTGATACTCCTTCGACGCATACCGGTCCGTCATTCCCGCGATGTAATGCGCAATGAAACGCGGCTGCTTCGACGCATCGTCGGTCTGATAGTTGGGCGGCAGCAGGCGCGGATCGGCGATGAAGGCGTCGAACAGCCCGGCGATCACGCGCTGGGCCTTGTTCGCCATGCGCATCACGCGGTAGTGGCGATACAGGTTCTTGAACAGAAAGCGCTTGAGCGCGGTGGCCTGCGCAGCGATCTCGTCGCTGTGCGACACGAGCTGCGGCGCGCTGCGCACATCGTCGAGCGACGCGGGCGCATGCCGTGCGATAT
Source organism: Paraburkholderia bengalensis (assembly GCF_037126505.1). NCBI lineage: Bacteria > Pseudomonadati > Pseudomonadota > Betaproteobacteria > Burkholderiales > Burkholderiaceae > Paraburkholderia > Paraburkholderia bengalensis. Next base: position 39,037 of record NZ_JACFYJ010000012.1, on the reverse strand, counting down.
TGCGCGTGGTCGTCTCGATCAGATCGACGATCAGCGTGTTGATGATGCGCCGCACGGTCTCGTGAACCAGCCTGCGCCCTTCGATGTGCGGATAATCGCGCCGCGCCGCCTCGCAATGCGTGCGCCACAGCGCGACTTCGGCAAGCTGGTCGATGGTGAGCAGGCCCGAGCGCAGGCCGTCGTCGACGTCGTGATTGTTGTACGCGATCTCATCGGCGAGATTCGCGATCTGCGCTTCGATTGAAGGCTGCCGGCCCTGCAGAAAGCGCTCGCCGAGTTCGCCGAGTCGCCGCGCGTTGTCGCGCGAGCAGTGCTTGAGGATGCCTTCGCGCGTTTCGAAGCACAGATTGAGGCCGTCGAACGCGCCGTAGTGCTCTTCTAGATCGTCGACGACAGCAAGACTCTGCAGGTTGTGCTCAAAGCCGCCATAGTCACGCATGCATTCGTTGAGGGCATCTTGCCCGGCGTGGCCGAACGGCGTATGGCCCAGATCGTGTGCCAGCGAAATCGCTTCGACGAGATCTTCGTTCACGCGCAGATTGCGCGCGACGGAACGCGCGATCTGCGCCACTTCGAGACTGTGCGTGAGCCGCGTTCGGAACAGATCGCCTTCGTGGTTGACGAAGACCTGCGTCTTGTATTCGAGCCGCCGGAACGCAGTCGAATGGACGATGCGGTCGCGGTCGCGCTGGAATTCGGTGCGCGCGCTGGGCGGTGTTTCGGGATGACGCCGGCCGCGCGATTGTGACGAGCGTGCCGCGTACGGTGCGAGATGCGCTTCGAGCGCGGCGATGGTGGGCGACGACGCGGCGCCCAGCGCCAGCCTCGCGGACTCGCCTTGCGCACCGGGTGATTCACTGGTTGATTCGCTCAGATTGTCGCTGCGTATTTCACTCACCGATATCTCCGAATCAAAAGCGCCGCCTGTTGCTGCCTCTTACCGCTTCGTGCCGCTTCGTGCCGCCGCTTGGCGCGCGGCGTCAGCCGCCGACGCCGGCGTCGAGCGTCGCGCGCACGGCGTCGTCGGGCGCGCGGGTGATCAGTGTGTCGCCGAAACGCTTCAGCAGAATGAACTTGATTTCGCCCGCTTCCGCTTTCTTGTCGACCCGCATCAGGTCGACATAGCGCGACGCGCCGAGCGCGGGCGCCTTGACAGGCAGATGCGCGGCCTCGATGACGGCGACGAGCCTTTGGCGCGCGGCTTCATCGAGATGGCCGAGACGCACGGAAAGATCGGCTGCCATCACCATCCCGCAGCCCACCGCTTCGCCGTGCAGCCACTCGCCATAGCCGAGTCCTGCTTCGATGGCGTGGCCGAACGTGTGGCCGAAATTGAGGATGGCGCGCAGACCGCCTTCGCGTTCGTCAGCCGCCACCACGGACGCCTTGATCTCGCATGAGCGCTTCACCGCCTCGGCGAGCGCCTGCGGCTCGCAGCGGTTGAGCGCGTCGACGTTCGCTTCGATCCACTCGAAGAACGCTGCGTCGGCAATCGCGCCCGTCTTGATGACTTCTGCGATACCCGCGGCCAGTTCACGCGACGGCAGCGTGCGCAGCGCGCCGATATCGGCGATTACCGCTTGCGGCTGGTAAAACGCGCCGATCATGTTCTTGCCGAGCGGGTGATTGATGCCCGTCTTGCCGCCCACCGACGAGTCGACCTGCGACAGCAACGTGGTCGGCACCTGGATGAACGGCACGCCGCGCATGTAGCAGGCGGCCGCGAACCCCGTCATGTCGCCGATTACGCCGCCGCCGAGCGCGATCAGCGTGGTCTTGCGATCGGCGCGCGCGCCGAGCAGCGCGTCGAAAATCAGATTCAGCGTTTCCCAGTTCTTGTGCGCTTCGCCGTCGGGCAGAACGACGGTGGTCACGTCCTTGCCGAGCGGCGCGAGCGCCGCTCGCAGCGCGTTGCCGTACAAAGGATCGACGGTCGTATTGGTGACGATGGTCACCGACGCGCCGCGAATATGCGGCGCAAACAGCTCGGTTTTGCCGATCAGAGCGGCGCCGATGTGGATGGGATAGGCGCGCTCGCCCAGTTCGACGTTGACGGTAATCATGGAAGTCATCTCGTCATTATGACGCAGCAGGTTTGGCGACGCCCGCCATCTCGAGCTGCATCAGCACCATGTTGACGAGCCCGTTGACAGACGGCCGGCCCGTTTCGATGACGAAATCGGCGCATTCGCGGTACAGCGGATCACGGATTTCATACAGCGCTTCGAGGCGCCCTTTCGGGTCTTCGGTCTGCAGAAGCGGCCGGTTCTTGTCGCGGCGCGTGCGCAGCCAAAGATCGTGCGGATTGGCGCGCAGATAGACGACGATGCCATGCTGGCGCAGCGCATCGCGATTTTCCGGGCGCAGCACCGCGCCGCCGCCCGTCGCCAGGACGATGCTTTCGCGCCCTGTGAGATCGGCGATCACCTGCGCCTCGCGGTCGCGGAAGCCCGATTCGCCCTCCAGTTCGAAGATCACAGGGATGCGCGCGCCCGTGCGCGCCTCGATTTCATGGTCCGAGTCGAAGAACGGGCGATCCAGCCGGCGCGCCACGGCCCGGCCCACGGTGGTCTTGCCTGCCCCCATGAGCCCTACGAAAAAAACATTGGCGTGTGCGTCCCGCGGTTGCAACTTATCCTCTGGCTAATCCGGTGTAGTTCGTGCGGCAGCTTACTGGCAAAGCGCCTGCCTTGTCGAGCCTGCCGGCCGGCGCGCTCGCGCGGTGCCGGGCTCGCGGCCCGTGCCCGCAGCGCTTTGCCGCCGACCCGTCAATTTGTCTGCACAACTCTCGGCGTAATGAAAACGACGAGTTCGCTGGTCAGGTCGCGACGGGCGCGATGTCGAAAAAATGCGCCCAAAAGCGGTATTTTGCCCAGGAGCGGCACGCGCGTCACATCATCGCGGTCGTCGGCTTCGTAGATACCGCCAATCGAGACCGTCCCGCCGTCCTCCACTTCGACTCGCGTCTGCACGTGTTTCGTGTTGATTGCGGGCCCGGCTGCCGTCTGCTCGCCGACGCTGTCTTTTGCGACATCGAGGTCCAGAACGACCCGTCCGTCGGGCGTGATCTGCGGCTCGACCTCCAGTTTGAGGCTCGCGCGGCGAAACTGCACGCCCGACACGCCTTGCCCGACCTTCGCCTGATAGGGCAGTTCCGTGCCCTGCTCGACAATCGCCTTCATCCGGTCGGCGGTCACGACGCGCGGGCTCGACACGATCTTGCCGTGCCCCTCCGTCTCGAGCGCGCTCAACTCGATGTTCAGCAGCCGCGTCGCCTGCGCGGCGAACAGGGTGAGCCCGGCCGTCGCCGCGTCGAAGCCGGCAATCGGCCGCGCCGACAAATCGAAGATGGCGCCGTCCTTGCCGCCGACCACGCCCGTTCCCTTGCCGTCCTCGTTCGTCGCCGCCATCGACAGTTTGACGCCGAGATTGCGCGAGAAGCCCTTTTCCGCCTCGACGATGCGCGCTTCGATCAGCACCTGGCGCGTGGGCCGGTCGAGCGACTCGATCAGCTGCGCAATCTGCCTGAGCCGCGCGTCGAGATCAGTGACGAACAGCAGATTGGTGCGCGCGTCGGCCATTGCCGCGCCACGTTTGGACAGTACGCGCTGGTTGCCCGAAGCCGTCAGCAGCTTGCGCAGCTCGTCGGCGTGAGCGTAGTGCAGCTCGAACGTGCGGCTCGCGAGCGGCTCCAGTTCGGCCGCGCGCGCGTGCGTCTCGAACCGCTGACGCTCACGCGCCGCCAGCTCCGACAGCGGTGCGACCCAGATCACGTTGCCGCGCTGCTCCATCGCGAGGCCGTTGACGTCGAGCAGCGTGTCGAATGCCGCGCGCCAGGGCACGTTGTCAAGATGGAGCGTGACGGAACCGCGCGCCTTCTCGCTGGCGACGATGTTCAGGCCGGTGAACTTCGCGAACGCGCCGAGCACGGCACCCAGTTCGGCGCGCTGGAAGTGCAGCGTGATCGGCCGATCTGCGGGAATCGCGGCCGACACGCCCGCGCTCAGGCGCACGGCGGGCGCGAGCGGGACGGGCGGCCCTTCGAGCGTCTCGGCGTGCCCTTCAGCGTGGGCCTCCGTGCGTGCTTCGCTGCGCGCTTCGTTGTGCGGGGAACGGGTGGTGTCGGGTTCATCACCGGATGCTGCGGCTGACGCTTGCGACGCTTCCGGCGCCATGTCGCGGTCATGCGATGGCGCGGCCGCCTCGTCGTCCGTCGAAAACGGATTGGCCACGTCCGTCGTGATCGCACGCGGCAGCGGCGGCATGCCGGAGGGCGCAAGCGCGTCGTCGAACGGCATGTCGGCGGGAAGTGGCGGCAGCGATGCGTGTGCCGACAGCGCAACCCAAACGGCACCCGCGAGCATCCATCGGAGGGCGTCGATCGGTTTCATTGATCCCCCTGCGCGAGCGTCAGCGCGAGCGTGCTGCCGTCGCGCCTCGCCAGCGTGAGCGCGTTAGCATCGACCTTCGCGACCTGTTCGCCGCCCCAGGCCTGTCCTTGTTCGAGCGTCGCGGTGCGCTCGTCCGCTTCGACCAGCGCGAGACCGCGCAGGCGATCGGCCAGAAGCCCTACGAGCCGCACCGGCGCGCGCGCATCTTCCGCCGGCGACGCGAGCGCGGCCGGCAGGAACGGATCGTAGAACACGACTTCCTCGTCGGGATCGAATGCGTCTGGGTCATCGCGCGAGCGCCCATACGCTTCGCTCTGCAACGGATGAACCGCGCTGAACGAACGCAGCGTCGCGTTCATCGACAAGCTTGCGCCCTGACGCTTGAGCGTCACTTCGTCAGGCACGACGAGCACGGGGAGCGTCGCGAGTGCCTCGAAAAAATCGACGATGTGGTCGAAGTCGGCTTGCGCCGTCACATGCACCGGCCGCATCGTTTCGAACCCGCTTCCCGTGACGGCTCCGGGCTCGATGCCCGCGAGCGTCACGTCGTTGCGCGCCGCTAGCTGCGATATCACGCGGATGTCGTCGGCCGAGGTCCAGTTGGCGGGCATCTGCGGCGCGCGCGCGGCATTGCGCAGCGCAGGCAACCGCGCGACGGCGGCTTCTGCTTCGCTGAATCGGCGCTGTGCCGCCGACAATGCGTCGCGACTCGCCTGCACGCCGCTCGCATCGACGGCAAGCCACGCGTCGGCCCCAAGCAGGAAAACGGCGATCGTCACGCATGACGCGACCACCCAGCGTCGCCGAACGCTCCAGGCTTCGAGCGGCACGCGCAGGCGCTCGGCAAATGCGCGTGCGCGGCTCGCGCGGGCGGCCGGCATGCCGAAGCGGCCAGCAATGGTCATGTTCATTTCTTGCCTCTCGTTCTGGTGTTTGACTGAGCCGACAGCGCGCCTTTGGGCTTTTCAGGCGGACCGTCCCACTTCAGATGCGCGGTGATGTCGATAGCCGACGACAAACCGGCCACATTCGCCGCGCGATGCAGATTGCTCAGATCTGCGTCGTGCACGCCCCGCAACGCGGCAAGCCGGTTCAGCCACGCCGCCGAAGCCGCGTGATCCGTCGACGCGGCGAGCAGTTCCGTTTCGCGCTCGCGATGTCGCAATTGCCTGACGACGATCGCGTCGGACGACTCGCGGCTCAATGCATCGAGCAGATCGAGCAGGTGCGCGAGCGGCCCGGCAAGCACCTCGGCGCGCTCGTTGCGCTTGCGCTCGCTGCTGGCTTCGCCCGCGAGCCGCGCGTGTTCTGCGAGAGGCAACGCCAGCGCGGCGAGCTGCTGTTCGAGCGCGGCTCGTTGCCTGTCCAGGCGCGTTCGCTCGAATGCCTGCCAGCCCGCGAGCACTGCCACGGCGACGCAGCCGCACAGCGCCGCGCCCATCCATTCGAGCTGGCGCCGCCGGCGCGCACACCGCGCGTCGCGTTGCCGATGCGGCAACAGGTTGAAGCCGCGCGCGACGCCACGCACCGCCGTCATTGCGCGATACCTCTCAGCGCGAGTCCGAACGCGACTGCGGATGCGGGGTCATGCAACAGTTCGGAATGCGCAATGACGTTGCCGTCGCTCAGTGTGGAGCAGTCAAACGGCAGCACCGGGCAACCGAGCACGTCGCCGATGTCGGCGAGCGAAAAGCACACGCCGTCGAGCAGATCGATTTCGCCGCCCACCAGCGCGCAAGCGTTCAGATTGTTTTCGGCGAGATCGCGAAATGCATCGGCCACGCACGCGTACTCCGGCGCCGGATAGCGGATCTCATCCGCGATCGTTTCGCCTTCGAGGCGCCAGCCGTACACGCCGTCGCTGCCGACCCAGATCGCGGCATACGGCTCGTCGAGTTCGAGCTCGAAGGCGGCCGCGTGACGCAGCGCGCGCAAGGCCGCGTGCGGCTCGACGTCCACCGTGGTCAGCGTGATGCCCGCCATTGCCGCGCATTCGATGCGCGCCTCCAGATGCTCGCGCGCCGTCGCGGCTATCGACACGGCACCGGGGCCCGGCGGCGAATCGTCGACGTGCCAGTCGACGGCGAGCGCGTGGCGTTCGATACCCGTGATCCGCTCCGCCTCCATCATCACCACCGGCTCGACGGATGCGTCGGCGCGATGCGGGCCGCCATTCGAGTGATGAACGGGCACATGCGCCGTGAACGCCGCAGAGCCGGGTATCGCCATCGCGCAGCGCAGCGCCGCCGACATGCATTGCTGGGGCACGTTGCCGAACGCTTCGGACAACGCACGCGCCACCGCCTGCCGGTCGACGATCTCCAGGCCCGCCATCGCGCCGGGCGCGAGCAACTGCGACGCGACACATTCGATGCGCACGTGGCCGGCCTTTCGCGCGCTGCGACTGAGCACGACGATGCGCACCGCCCGCGCGCCGATATCGATGCCGGCGGCCTGCCGCCGCAGCGCCATTCGTAACGAGTTTTTGAATGCCATTCCTTTCCCCCTGGAAGAACAACGAAAACGGGACGCTCGCGCCGTGCAAAACGAGGCGAGCCATGAAAGGAATTCTGCGCAGCGCGAGACGCGAGCGAAACTCGGCCGAATGGCTAATGGCTGGCTAAGCGCTATCGGGCGACAATCAAAGGAACTACAGTGTTCTCATAGTCGTGCGGTTGCGGCGGCAGTAAGCACGCCGAAAGCTGCCGGGTCGGGCGGCTATAATCGCGGGACCGTTTTCTGGTGTTCATATGCAATCCACGACTCCTACGTCTCCGCCTCCAGCACCGCAGAAGCGCAAGCGTCCCCTGTGGCTCACGATCATCCTGGGATTTTTCGGTCTGATCGTTGCCGGCATCGTCTGCGTGGTGCTCGTGCTGGGTTACGCGCTGGTCGTCGCGACGCCGAACCTGCCTTCGCTCGACGCCCTTACCGACTACCGTCCGAAGGTGCCGCTGCGCATCTACACCGCCGATCACGTGCTGATCGGCGAATTCGGCGAGGAGCGGCGCGACATCGTGCACATGCGCGACGTGCCCGACAACCTGAAAAAAGCCGTGCTCGCGATCGAAGACGCGCGCTTCTACGATCACGGCGGTGTCGACCTGACGGGCATCGTCCGGGCCGGCGTGGTCGCGCTGACGAACGGCCATGCCACGCAGGGCGCAAGCACGATCACGATGCAGGTCGCGCGCAACTTCTTCCTTTCCAGCGAAAAGACCTACACGCGCAAGATCTACGAGATGCTGCTCGCGTACAAGATCGAGTCGAAGCTGAGCAAAGATCAGATTCTCGAGGTGTACATGAATCAGATCTATCTCGGCCAGCGCGCGTACGGTTTCGCGAGCGCCGCGCGGGTGTACTTCGGCAAAGATCTGAAGGACCTGTCGCTAGCCGAGTGCGCGATGCTGGCGGGCCTGCCCAAGGCGCCATCCGCGTACAACCCCGTGGTAAATCCGAAGCGCGCCAAGGTGCGTCAGGAGTACATTCTTCAGCGCATGCTGGAACTCGGCTACATCTCGCAGGATCAGTACGAATCGGCAAGCCGGCAGCCGCTGGTCGTCAAGGGCGCGGGCAAGGAGTTCAGCGTGCACGCGGAATACGTCGCGGAAATGGTGCGCCAGATGATGTACGCGCAATATCGCGAAGAAGCCTATACGCGCGGCCTGAACGTCGTCACGACCATTGATTCCGCCGATCAGGACGCCGCCTATCGCGCGCTGCGCAAGGGCTTGATGGACTACGAGCGGCGTCATGGGTATCGCGGGCCGGAAGCATTCATCGATTTGCCTGCCAGTGCCGACGACCGCGAACAGGCCATCGACGACGCGTTGCTCGAACATCCCGACAACGGCGAGATCATCGCGGCCGTGGTGACGTCGGCGAGTCCGAAGCAGGTGCAGGCAACGCTTATCGACGGCAACGTCGTGACCATTCAGGGCGATGGGCTGCGCTACGCGTCGTTTGCGCTGAGCGCGCGCGCCCAGCCGAACCAGCGCGTGCGGCCGGGCGCCGTCATCCGCATCGTGAAGGGCGACGAAGGCAACTGGTCGATCACGCAACTGCCGCAGATCGAAGGCGCGTTCGTTTCCGTCGTGCCGCAGGACGGAGCGATTCGGGCGCTCGTCGGCGGCTTCGACTTCAACAAGAACAAGTTCAATCACGTGACGCAGGCCTGGCGTCAGCCGGGTTCGAGCTTCAAGCCGTTCATCTACTCGGCGTCGCTCGAAAAGGGTCTCGGCCCCGCAACCGTCATCAACGACGCGCCGCTCTTCTTCAGCGCGGCGGAAACGGGCGGCCAGGCGTGGGAGCCGAAAAACTATGGCGGCGGCTTCGACGGTCCGATGACGATGCGCACCGCGCTGCAGAAGTCGAAGAACCTCGTGTCGATCCGCATCCTCAATCACATCGGCACGAAGTACGCGCAGCAGTACATCACGCGCTTCGGCTTCGACGCCGACCGCCATCCCGCTTACCTGCCGATGGCGCTTGGCGCCGGCCTCGTCACGCCGCTGCAGATGGCGGCGGGATATTCGGTGTTCGCGAACGGCGGCTATCGTGTGAATCCGTATCTGATCGCCGAAGTCACCGATCAGCGCGGCATGGTCGTCTCGCGCGCCGAACCGCTCGTCGCTGGCGGCAACGCGCCGCACGCGATCGCACCGCGCAACGCGTACGTGATGAACAGCCTGCTGACAAGCGTTGCGCAGCGCGGCACGGGCGCCAAGTCGAACTCGCTCAAGCGCACCGACCTGGCGGGCAAGACGGGCACCACCAACGACTCGCGCGACGCGTGGTTCGCCGGCTATCAGCACACGCTGTGCGCAATCGCGTGGATGGGTTACGACAATCCGCGCAGCCTCGGCGACAAGGAAACGGGCGGCGGGCTCGCGCTGCCCGTGTGGATCGAATACATGGGACGCGCGCTAAAAGGGGCGCCCGAGTACAAGATGCCGATGCCGGAAGACGTCGTGTCGATCAGCGACGAGTTGTACTTCGACGATTTCACGCCGGGCAACGGCTTCGTCAATGCGGTCGGCGTGACATGGCCGCCGGCTGAAGCAAGCGATGCGGCGAGCGCGGCGCCCGCGCAAGTCGGCGCGCAGGAGAAAGAGAACATCATGAACCTGTTCAGAAGCCACTAGGCTCGCCGAACGGCCTGCAAAACAAAGCCGCCGCGTGAAGAACGCGGCGGCTTTTTGTTTTTGCGCGGCCCGCCTGAAGCGTGTCTTTCCGGTGGGCTTACGGCGCGAACTGCACCGGTTCTCCCGCCTGCTGCGTCGCGTATTCGGACAGCGCCGCGTAAAACTCGCTGCCGTTGCGCGTGTCGCGCCATTCGCCGTCGACGAAACGGAAGTGATATCCGCCCGACTTCGCGGCGATCCAGATTTCCTGCATCGGGGGCTGCAGGTTCACGATGATCTTCGTGCCGTTCTCGAATTCGAGCGTCAAGACGTTGCCGCTGCGTTCGAACTCGATGTCGGCATCGGTATCGTCGAGCGAGCGCTCGATGGCGGCGAGCACAGCCTCGGCGCGGCTCAGGTATTCACTGTCGGACATGCTAAACTCCAGCGATTAATTATTCAGGGACAGTCATGCGAGTCGTTTTCCGGATGAGCGCTGCTGCCAATGATGTGTCAGCGCCCCGCGGATTCCCCCGCGCGATTGTAGCGGCTCTGGCTATTGTCGCAGGTGTCGCGTTGAGCGGCTGCGGACAACGCGGTTCGCTCTATCTGCCGACCGTTCCGCCTCTTCCGGCCAAACCCACTGCGCAGACCCAGCCGACCTCGTCCGACCAGGCGAAATCCAACGCCGATACGGCCGAAGGTTCCATTCCGGATACGTCGGGCGCGCCGTTGTCCCTGTCGCCCGATACCGAATTGCGCACTGCGCCGAATTCGAATGCGCCCGCGCAACCCGCGACCGGCGCATCCGAAGCTCAATAAGACTGCCGCATGACTCACTCCGCTTTTGCCTACGTCGACGGCGTGCTGCACGCCGAAGGCGTGTCCGCCGTTTCGCTTGCCGAAGAATTCGGCACGCCGCTCTACGTCTATTCGCGCGCCGCCCTGACGCAAGCGTGGCACGCTTACGCTGACGCCTGCGCCGGCCGGCGCGCGACGGTTCATGTCGCCGTCAAGGCGAACAGCAATCTCGCCGTGCTCAACCTGTTCGCGCGCATGGGCGCGGGCTTCGACATCGTGTCGGGCGGGGAGCTCGCGCGCGTGCTTGCGGCGGGCGGCAAAGCGGAAAACACCGTATTTTCGGGCGTCGGCAAGAGCGTCGCGGAAATGCGCGAAGCGCTGGCAGCGGGTGTGAAGTGCTTCAACGTCGAGTCGATTCCCGAACTCGACCGCCTGAATGCCGTTGCGGGCGAGATGGGCAAAAAAGCGCCCGTGTCGCTGCGCGTGAATCCCGACGTCGACGCGAAGACGCATCCGTACATCTCGACGGGCCTCAAGTCGAACAAGTTCGGCGTCGCGTTCGACGACGCGCGCGCCACGTATCGCGCCGCCGCCGCAATGACGAACCTCGACGTGGTCGGCATCGACTGCCACATCGGTTCGCAGATCACGGAAGTCGCGCCGTACCTGGACGCCGTCGACAAGCTGCTCGAACTCGTCGCCCAGATCGAGGCGGACGGCGTGACGATCAGGCATATCGACGTGGGCGGTGGCCTTGGCATCACGTACGACGACGAAACGCCGCCTGATATCGGCGACTTCGTGCGCACGCTGCTCGACCGGATCGAGGCGCGCGGCCACGGTCATCGCGAAGTCTATTTCGAGCCGGGCCGCTCGCTGGTCGGCAATGCAGGCATCCTGCTCACGCGCGTCGAGTTCCTGAAGCCGGGGGCCGAAAAGAACTTCGCGATCGTCGACGCAGCGATGAACGATCTCGCGCGCCCCGCGATGTACGAGGCTTATCACGCGATCGAGCCCGTCGTGCAACGCGACGGCGGCAAGCATGTGTACGACGTCGTCGGTCCCGTGTGTGAAAGCGGCGACTGGCTGGGCCGCGAGCGCGAACTCGCGATCGAACCGGGCGATCTGCTCGCGCTGCGCTCGGCGGGTGCGTACGGTTTCGTGATGAGCTCGAACTACAACACGCGCACGCGCGCCGCCGAAGTAATGGTCGACGGCGACAAGGCCTATGTCGTGCGCAAGCGCGAAGAGATCAAAGATCTGTTCGCGGGCGAATCGGTTTTGCCGGATCGAAGCTGAAGCGCTTTCGTTCCACGCTCACAACAAAAGGCGATGCGCTCACGACGCATCGCCTTTTTTTGTTGCCCACCTCGCGCTAGTGTGTGATCAGGCTCGCGAACGTTGCCTGAGCGTGTCCCGTACCCAGATGAGCGCGCGCCACCCGAGCAGCACGATTACGATCGCGCCGTAGATCTTCGGCAAGATCAGGTCGTGCTTGCCCGCCTTCATCCACCAGAAATGCAGGATCGCGAGCGCTGCGATGGGGTAGATCGCGCGATGCAACGTCTGCCAGCGCCGGCCGAGCTTGCGCACCATCGCTTTCGGCGACGTGACGGCGAGCGGTATCAGCAGCACGAAGGCCGCGAAGCCGACGGTGATGAACGGCCGCTTGCCGATGTCCTTCACGATCTCGGCGATATCGAACCACTTGTCGAACCAGAAGTACGTCGTGAAATGCAGCGCGCCGTAGAAAAACGCATACAGGCCGAGCATCCGCCGAAAGCGCAGCAGCGCGTTCCAGCCCGTCAGCTTGCGCAGCGGCGTCACCGCGAGCGTGATGCAGAGGAAGACGAGCGTCCACAGTCCCGTCGAACGGGTGATGAACTCGATGGGATTCGCGCCCAGCCGGTCCGTGAAGCCGAACAGCACGATGCGCGCAAGCGGATACAGCGCCGCGACGAAAACAGCGGCCTTCGCGGGCACGATCCAGCGGCTCCCCGCCGCCTTCGTGCGCGAAGAAACGGCAGCCTTCGGAGCAGGCGTGGCCATGCGCGCGCCGCTGCCGGGATTCGCGCTTCGTGTGGTGTCGGATGCCATGCGCGTCGTCATCAGAAGTTCTTTTTCAGGTCCATGCCCTGATACATCGACGCGACGAGATCGCCGTAGCCGTTGTACATCAGCGTCTTGCGCTTGGGCGTGAAAAAGCCGTCCTCACCGATGCGCCGCTCGGTCGCCTGGCTCCAGCGCGGATGGTCGACGTTCGGGTTCACGTTCGAATAAAAGCCGTATTCGGTCGGCGCGTAGGTGTTCCAGCTGGTCGGCGGCTGCTTGTCGACAAAGCGGATCTTGACCAGCGACTTCGCGCTCTTGAACCCGTACTTCCACGGCACGACGATACGCACGGGCGCGCCGTTCTGGTTCGGCAGCACCTGTCCGTAGACACCCATCGTCAGCAGCGTGAGCGGATTCATCGCTTCGTCCATCCGCAGGCCCTCGGAATACGGCCATTCGAGAATCGGCGCCGACAGACCCGGCATCTGCGACGGATCGGCGAGTGTGATGAACTGCACGTACTTCGCGTTCGCCGTGGGCTGCGCGCGCTTGATGAGTTCCGACAACGGAATGCCGATCCACGGAATCACCATCGACCAGCCCTCGACGCAGCGCATCCGGTACACGCGCTCTTCCAGCGGCGCGAGCTTCAGCAGCTCGTCGATGTCGTAGACCTTTGCGTTCTTCACCTCGCCTTCCACGCTCACCTTCCACGGACGCGGCCGCAGCGTTCCCGCGTTGTGCGCGGGATCACTCTTGTCGGTGCCGAACTCGTAGAAGTTGTTGTAGGTGGTGATGTCCTTGAACGGCGTGACCTTGTCGGTAACGACGAACTTCGGATTGGTTTTCGCGCCGAGCTTCTGCGCCTTCGGGTCGGGCGACGAAAATTCCGCGAACGCTTCGCCGTACACGCCCATCAGCCCGCCGAGCGCCACCCCGCCCGCCGCCTGCAGGATGCGCCGCCGGTTCTCGAACACGTGCTGCGGCGTGATTTCGCTGCGCGCGATATCGTCGCCGTAAAGTTGGCTGCGCTCGCTTCGCTTGGTCAACATGCTGAAACTCCTTGCTGGGCATTCTGGCCCGATCACTGTCCTTTCGACTCGCGCTTCGCGGTCACCGTTCTGTTAACACAAGCCATGCTTAAATCTTCCACGTCGACATAAAAAAACCGCCGGTGCAGTGCACGCGGCGGTTTTGCGGCGGGTTGCAGCTATCCGGCGCGGCAGCGCTTACAGCTTGCCGTAACTATGCAGCCCCGACAGGAACATGTTGACGCCGAGGAACGCGAAGGTCGTCACCAGCAGCCCCGTCAGCGCCCACCACGCAGCGACGGCGCCGCGCAGCCCTTTCATCAGACGCATGTGCAGCCACGCCGCGTAGTTCAGCCAGACGATCAGCGCCCAAGTCTCCTTCGGGTCCCAGCTCCAGTAGCCGCCCCAGGCTTCGGCGGCCCACAGCGCGCCGAGAATCGTCGCGATCGTGAAGAACGCGAAACCGACGGCGATTGACTTGTACATGACGTCGTCGAGCACGTCGAGCGTCGGCAGACGGTCGGCGAGCACGCCGCGCTCCTTCATCAGGTAAGACACGCCGACCATCGCCGACAGCGCAAAGCTGCCATAGCCGATGAAGTTCGCAGGCACGTGAATCTTCATCCACCAGCTTTGCAGCGCGGGCACGAGCGGCTGGATCTGCTGCGCGTCGCGCGCGATCGAATACCACATCAGGAAGCCGACGGCGGCACTGATCACCAGCAGCACGAACGCACCAAGCGAGCGCGTGTTGTAGTGCTGCTCGTAGTACAGGTAAAACAGCGCTGTGATCAAACTGAACAGCACGAACACTTCGTACAGGTTCGAAATAGGAATATGGCCGACGTCCGAGCCGATCAGATACGACTCGTACCAACGCACCATCAGCCCGACGAAGCCCATCAGCACGGCGACCCACGTCATCCTGGAGCCGATCGCGGCGCCCGTCGCCGAGCCCGTCAGCATGCCGATCCAGTAGAACAGCGTGGCCAGCACGAACAGCGCGCTCATCCACAGGATGGCCGACTGGCTCGACAGGAAATACTTGAGGAAGAACGCGTGATCGGCGCGGGTCAGGTCGCCGCCGTAGATCTGGATCGAGAACAGCGCCAGCACGGCGATGCTCGCCATCAACAGACGCGCCGGCTTCCAGCGCCAGCCGAGCACGACGAAAGCAGGCACCGAGCACACCAGCACCAGCTTGTCGTAGTAATTCATGTACTCGTGATAGCGCGACAACGCGAATCCCGCGCCCGCGACCATTGCCAGCGCGAATAGCCAGTCGAACAGGCCAAGGCGCTTCAGAAACGGGCGGTCGTCCAGCAGCGTCGAATCGCCGGGCAAATACGGGGCGGAATGCGTCGCCGTATCGGCGCGCGGCTTCGCGCGCGAGGATGAGGTAACTTGGGTCAAGTCCATGTTCTTACCGGGTCGAATCGGGGGAATCCGCGGTCGCGTCACTCATTGCGGGAGCGGCGGCCGTTGCCTCGTGGGCGCGATCGGCTTCGACAGCCTTGCCGCCCAGCGCCGCACCGACGGCTTCGCGCGTCTGGGCAACCTCCTTCTCGAAGTCGAACGTCTTGCGCGCCGTCGACATCGCCATGACGACAGTCACGCCGTCGCGCCCGACAGCGTCCTTGAGCCAGAACCACAGGCGCCGTTCACGGACATAGAACATCGAAAAGATGCCCAATACGAGGAGCAGGCTGCCAAGATACACGACTTTTTTGCCCGGCGCGCGCGTCAACTGAAATACCGAAGCTTGCACCTGCTTGAAGGAGTCGAGCTGCAAAAAGACGGGCGAACCGTACAAAAAACTGTCTGAAATTGCGTTGATCGAGCTCTGGACGAACCGGCTCGTAGTCGCGTCGACGCTCGCCGGGCCTTCTCCCGCCTGCTTGCGCGCGAGTTGCCACACGTCCCACATCGAGCCCTCCAGCATCCGAAGCAAGAGTCCTGCCGCCTTCTCCTGCTCGCCCTTCGGGACAGAGCGGTCGATGAACGCGGCGACCGCCTGGAAACCGCCAATCTTCTGACCATTGGCCGCGTTGCCGAGCGTCGGGTCGTCGCCCGCGAAGAGCGTTAGCACGCGCGATGCGCTTTCTTCCAGATGCTTCTGCAAGTCCATATTCGACTGCACCGAGCGCTGAGCGAAGTCGCGCGCCGCCTGCGCGCGAATGGCCGGGTCCGCGAGCGCCGCGCGCATGCGCATCCACTCGGTGACCGTGCCGCCCGCGTCGGCGGGAATGCGCAGATAGCGGAACGGATCGTCGGGATTCGCGCGCATGCCGGCGAGGAACACGCGTTCGCCGTTCACGTCGACGGGCAGCATGTAGTTGTTGTACTCGCGCGCCTGGCCATCCTTGTCGCGAACCTTGTACTGCACCGACGGGCCCACGTTGCGCAGATCGACAGGCTTGGACGTCTTCGCGCCGGAGCCGAGGCGCTCGTCGAACGCTTCCTTCAGCGACTGGTGCGCGGCCACGCCGCGCGCGTCGTTCTCGCCATTGCCGTTCGAAATGTTCTCGACGTTGATCGCGCGGAAATCGGCGAACTCGACGGTCTGGCCGTCCGCGCCGGGCATCGACGCATTCAACACCCTGGAGCCGCCGATCTCGCCGTTGAACGGCTCGGTGTGCGTGTTGCTGCCCGTCATCGGCCAGGCTGTCATCTGCATCTGCGAGCCGCCGTCCTGGAAGCTCGACTGGTAGATCGACACGCCTTCGTACTCGAATGGCTTGTTCACCTCGACGCGCGCCGGAATGCGCGCGCCCGTCTTGTGGTCGATCACGACGATGTCGCTGGCGAACAGCTTCGGCATGCCCGTCGAGTAGTAGTCGACGATGAACTTCTTCAGTTCGATCGAGAACGGCAAGTCCTGAATCAGCGAGCCGTCCTGCTGGTTCAGTATCGCCGTCGACACATGCTGGCCTTCGGGTACCCACGCGTAGCCGCGGAAAGTCGGATTGCCCTGTGCCAGCCGGTGTTCCGGCGCAATGTCGTTGATGACGGTGTTGCTGCGGATCGGCGTCTTGTCGAACAGCCACATTTGCAGCTTGATGGGCAGATTGCTGTCGAGCAGCCCGCCGATACAGATGATGACGATCGCAAGGTGCGCCGAGATATAGCCGAGCTTGGTGAGCGCGCCGCGCTTCGCGGCGATCAGCGTCGCGCCTTCGCTTTCGCGCGTCACGTACTTGTAGCCGAGCCTGGCCGACAGCTTGCCGAGCGTCTGCGCGGCCTGCGCGCGCGTCGCGCCCGGCACGTCGAACTCGCCCTTGTGATGGAACGCGCGCAGGCTGCCTTCGCGGACCTTGTCTTTCCAGCTTTTCGTATCGGCGATCATCTTCGGCGCGTTGCGGATCACGCACAGCGAGACCGACACGACGAGAAAGCCGAGGATCAGCATGAACCACCAGGCGCTGTACACGTTGTACAGGCTCAGCGAGCGGAAGATGTCCGCCCAGAACGGGCCGAACTGGTTGACGTAGTTCGGATACGGGTCGTCCTGCGTGAGCACCGTGCCGATGATGCTCGCGATCGACAGGATCACGAGCAGCGCAATCGCAAAGCGCATCGAACTCAGCAATTCGACCGACGTGCGCACGAAGCGCTGCCGCGACTTCAACTCCAGACCCGACGTGGTGACGCTCATTCAAACTCCGACTGAACAGCAAAAAAGGGTGCAGGGACATCGCTCGCTGCGATTCCCTCACCCTTTTCTTGTTTTCTCGCCGGCCGTTGCATGGCCGGCTTCGCTTTCCTACGGACTCTTAATGCAAGCCCGCGATGTAATCGGCGACAGCCTTGATCTCGCTATCCGACAAGCGCGATGCGATAGCGTGCATCGCCTCGTTGTTGTTGCGCGCGCCCGCTCCCTGCGTGAACGCGTTCAGCTGCGCCACCGTGTATTCGGCCCACTGTCCCGACAGGCGCGGATACTGCGACGGAATCCCCTGGCCCGTCGGCCCGTGGCAACTCGCACAGGCAGGCACGCCCTTGTCGGCGATGCCCGCGCGATAGATCTTTTGCCCGAGCGGCACGGTGTCCTTGTTGTGCGCGTAGCCGGGCTTCGGTGTCTGCGACGCAAAATACGCCGCCACGTTGACCATGTCCTGATCGGTCAAGGCCGCGACCATGCCTGCCATGATCGCATTGTTGCGGGCGGGCTGCTTCGCGCCGGGTTGTGTTTTGAAATCCTTGAGCTGCTTGACGAGATATTCGGGATGCTGGCCGGCGAGCTTCGGATAAGCGCCGCCCGCGCTATTGCCATCCGCACCGTGACATGAAGCGCACACCTGCGCCGCGATTGCCTGCCCCCGATTCAAATCCGGCTTTGCCTGATCTGCTGCCCTTGCCTGTACTGCCAAACCTGAAAGACTTGCTGCTGTGTGAAGTACCACCAGTACCTTGCCCAGTCGATTCATTCGCACACCCTGTTTCGTCTTGTGGGAATTAGAGGTTCTGCAAAATACGACAGCGGCCGGCTGGCCGCGGAGGCCCACGCGGCGGCCTCTCAGGTTTTCAGTAAACCATCGTATTGTACAATACCAAGCTAATCGCGCTGGCGCCAGTCGGGCCTCTCCGGCCTTGGCGGCCGGGCTGCATCGGCCTTGCATGGCTTTTCATCGCGTCCGTCGACGTTCACTGGACGTTCGCCCGGCGTCCCGCTTGACGCCTCCCTACCCGTCCATCTGGTTCCCATGTCTTTCCTGCTCCATCAAGCCCGCTTTTTTACGACCGTCAATCATCTGCGCGATCTGCCGCCGTCGCCGCAGCCCGAGGTCGCGTTTGCCGGGCGCTCGAACGCGGGAAAATCGACGGCCATCAACATCCTGTGCAACCAGAAACGGCTCGCGTTCGCCAGCAAGACGCCGGGACGCACGCAGCACATCAATTACTTCTCGGTGGGGCCAGCGGACGAGCCCGTTGCGAATCTGGTCGACCTTCCGGGCTACGGTTACGCCGAAGTGCCCGGCGCGGCGAAGGCGCACTGGGAGCAGTTGCTGTCCACGTACCTGCAAGCCCGCGCGCAGCTGCGCGGCATGATCCTGATGATGGATTCGCGCCGGCCGCTGACCGATCTGGATCGGCGGATGATCGAGTGGTTTGCGCCGACCGGCAAGCCGATTCACACGCTGCTGACCAAGTGCGACAAATTGACTCGCCAGGAAAGCATCAACGCGTTACGCGCGACGAAGAAAGGGTTGGATGAGTATCGCGCGGCAGGCTACCAAGGCGAATTGACCGCCCAGCTCTTCTCCGCGCTGAAGCGGATCGGCCTCGACGAGGCGCATGAATTGATCGAAAGCTGGGTCGCGCCTGCAGCGACGGGCGATTCCAGCGAAACGTCGACCCGGGCGGAATAAGGCTCACAGCCCTTTTGCGCGGCTTCGGCGGCGCTTTTCGTTCGCCCAGAAAAAAACCCGCCGCTAGTAACGGCGGGTTAAACAGCCTAATCGAAAAACGACAGGCACCCGCTCAGGGAGGAGAAGCGGGGAGGTCAGCGCTAGGCGCCTTGCTCGATCGGTATGATATACCATTGTCTCGAAAAGTTTCTGGCAGGGGCACGGCCAGCATTTTTGACTCTTGCAGACATCCTCACATGAGCTTTTATCCGCACCACCGTCCGCGCCGCATGCGCCGTGACGAATTCTCGCGCCGCATGATGCGCGAAAACATCCTCACCACCAATGACCTGATCTACCCGGTTTTCGTGATCGAAGGCACGAACGCGCGTCAGACGGTGCCGTCGATGCCGGGCGTCGAGCGTGTATCCGTCGACCTGTTGATGGGTGTCGCCGAACAATGCGTGGAACTCGGCGTGCCTGTGTTGTCGCTGTTCCCGGCGATCGAGCCGTCGCTGAAGACGCCCGACGGCCGCGAGGCGACCAACGAGGCGGGTCTGATTCCGCGCGCAGTGCGCGAGCTGAAAAAGCACTTCCCGGAACTGGGCGTGCTGACGGACGTGGCGCTCGACCCGTACACGAGCCACGGCCAGGACGGCGTGCTTGACGAAAACGGCTACGTGATCAACGACGAAACGGTCGAGATCCTCGTCGAACAGGCGAAGGCGCAGGCTGAGGCAGGCGTCGACATCGTTGCGCCCTCGGACATGATGGACGGCCGGATCGGTTCGATTCGCGAAATGCTCGAAAGCGAAGGGCACATCCATACACGGATCATGGCTTACTCGGCAAAGTTCGCGTCGGCGTTCTACGGGCCATTCCGCGATGCCGTCGGCTCCGCCGCAAATCTCGGCAAGAGCAACAAGATGACATATCAGCTCGATCCGGCCAACTCGGACGAAGCGCTGCGCGAAGTGCGCGCTGATATCGACGAAGGCGCAGACATGGTGATGGTCAAGCCTGGCATGCCGTATCTGGATATCGTGCGTCGCGTGAAGGACGAGTTCCGCTTCCCGACGTACGTCTACCAGGTGAGCGGCGAGTACGCAATGCTGAAGGCCGCCGCGCAGAACGGCTGGCTGGATCACGACAAGGTCATGATGGAGTCGCTGCTCGCCTTCAAGCGCGCGGGCGCGGACGGCGTGCTGACGTATTTCGCGCTGGATGCGGCGCGGCTGCTGCGCGCGCAGAAGTGAGCGTCGGAGCATCGCCGCTAACACCTGGCGGCGATGGCTTGAACGAATTACAGGCGGAGGCTGTTTTGGGACGGTCTCCGCTTTTTGCTTTGTGATTCCGCTTCTTCCGAGCAGGAGTCGGGCCGCTCGCGCCCATGTCCCCGAGACGAAGGCGTCAGGTCTGCGGCGAAACCGTGGCGCGATCCAGGCTCTTGAGGAATTTATCCGCCGATTCGTAGCCGACAACGCGCAGTACCTCGTTACCGCCGCGGTCGAAAAAGATGATCCCCGGTGGTCCGAACAGATTGAAGCGTTTGAGCAGCATCTGATCGTCGGCGTTGTTCGCCGTCACGTCGGCGCGCAGCAGATGCATCTGCTTCAGCTTGGCCTGGACGCGCGGGTCGCTGAACGTGAACTTCTCCATCTCCTTGCAGCTGACACACCAGTCCGCATAAAAATCGAGCATAGCGGGCTGTGCGGCCGTTTTAACGGCTTCGTCGAGCTGGACCGAGGAATGTACCGGGGCGAAGGACAGATCGCCCTGCCGGGCCTCTGTGGCCGGCGCATTTGGCGCCCGGCTGGCGAGCACGGCAAGCGGCTTCAGCGGATCGGTCGACCCTGCGGCCAGACCGACCAGCAAGGTAGCGGCCCAGATCGCGAGCGCCGCGCCAAGTCCACGCCCGAGTCCCCGCCAGATCGAGCCGGTGCTGGCTTGCGGCGAAAAAAGTCCCAGACCGGCCGCTGCGACCAGCAGCCACACGGCCGCCAACAGCATCTGCGCCGTCGTGCCCAGAACCGGCCACACGATCCACAGTGCGGCAGCCAGCAGCACAACGCCGAAGAACACCTTCACGCTGTCCATCCAGGCGCCCGCACGGGGCAGCAACGTGCCCGCGCCCAATCCGATGATCAGCAGCGGCACGCCCAGCCCGATACCCATTGAAAAGAGGGCCGCACCGCCCAGGACCGCGTTGCCGGTGTGCGCGATAAACGCGAGCACGGCGAACAACGGCGCGGTCATGCACGCGCCCACCACCAAAGCGGATAACGCCCCCATCACGGCGACGGCCGCGAACTTGCCGCCGGACCGGCCCTCGGACGCCTTCGAGACATCGTTCTGCCAACGCTGCGGCAATACGATATCGACGCCGGCGATCAAGGTCAGCGCGAAAATGGAAAGCAGAACGGCGAAGGCACCCAGCACCCACGGATTCTGCAGCCACGCCCCGAGGCTCTGTCCGACGAGCGCCGCGGCGATGCCAAGCACCGTGTACACCAACGCCATGCCGACCACATAGGCCAGCGACAGTGTGAAACCCCGAGCCCGCGTCACATTGGGCCCTTCTCCGATGATGATGGCCGACAGGATCGGGATCATCGGATATGAACAGGGAAGCAGGCTTAGCACGACGCCCGCGATGAAGTACAAGCCGACGATCGCGAAGAAGCCGCCGCCCTGCAGCAGCGATTGAGCGTAGTCGGCGCTGGTTGCGCGCTCATACCATGAAGCACCGCTCTGAACATCGGGATCCCCGCGAACGCCCTGAGCCGATTCCGTGTTGCCCGCCACGGCCGCGTGCAGTGCCGCGCCCGTCACGTGATAGACGCGCTCCATCGGCGGGTAACAGATGCCGGCATCGGCGCAGCCTTGGGACATGACGGCAAGGTCGAACGCACCGCTGGCCTGTTTCACGGGCACGCGAATGGTTAGCTCTCCGCGATACGTTTCGACGTTCTTGTTGAAGGTCTGATCGAACTTCACATGCCCCGCTGGCAATTGCGCTTCGCCGATCGTCACCGCCCCGTTGCGGGTCGCGAAGGCAAAGCGCTCGCGGTACATGTAGTAGCCGTCGGCGATTGCATAGTGAACGAGCACTTCGCCCGGTTGCTCCGACGCGCTGAACTTGAAGGCGACCGCGGGGTCGAGGAAGTCATCTGCGGCGCGAACCGCATTCGTCGCCGATAGCGACAGCAGCAGAATGCTTGCGACGACAGTGAGAAAGCGCGCGATGTGACGCCAGCGGCGCGGAAAACCGTTAAACATGGATGGGACGTTGCGTTTCGGCGTTCACCCATTGGCCGTAAGCGGCCGACGCGGTGACCTGCCAGGAGAGGATTTCGGGCGTGTCGTACGGATGCTGAGCCTGGATGAACCGCTCGAGTTCGAGTGTCCGAACGACACTCGTCTTGAACAGCAACTGGATTTCTTCCGCCGATTCGATTTTCCCCTGCCAGTGGAAGCTCGACTGCACGGTGCCAAGCTGCGTGACACACGCCGCGAGGCGCGCGACAAGCGCCTCATGAGCCAGTTTTTCAGCTGTCGCACGGTCTGGCACGGTCGTCATCACCACAGTCACATTTACGTTCACCGCCCGCTCCCGTGTGTTCCAAAACAGGGTGACGCTATCGTAACACCTCGCCCCGAGACGCCGCTTGCGGCCGAATGGCACAGGAAAAACGCACGCCGCAAACAAAAAAGCCAGGCGATTTGCCTGGCTTTCTTTTGGCTGTCAGAACGCTTATTCAGCTTCTGCAACGTTTTCGACTTCCTCGACTTCCGGACGGTCGAGCAGTTCGACCAGTGCCATCGGTGCGTTGTCGCCGACGCGGAAACCGAACTTCAGAATGCGCAGGTAGCCACCCGGACGGTTCGCGAAGCGCGGGCCGAGCACGTCGAACAGCTTCGTGACCGAGTCACGATCGCGCAGGCGGTTGAACGCCAGACGACGATTTGCCAGCGACGGCTTCTTGCCGAGCGTGATCAGCGGCTCGACGACTTTACGGAGTTCCTTCGCCTTCGGCAGCGTCGTCTTGATGACTTCGTGCTCGATCAGCGAGTTGGACATGTTACGGAGCATTGCCAGACGGTGGCTGCTCGTGCGGTTCAGTTTCCGCAGACCATGACGGTGACGCATTTCAGTTTCCTTGATTCAAAGTTTTGGTCCAGCTCTTCTATCGCTTTCACGGGAAAGCACGGGCCGGTATCTAAAAAACGGCAAGACGCGGATTTTAAAGGAAAATCCGCGTCTTTGCCAGTTCATGCCACGCGTGTTACTTGTCGAGACCAGCCGGCGGCCAGTTTTCGAGCTTCATGCCGAGCGTAAGACCGCGTGAAGCGAGCACTTCCTTGATCTCGTTCAGCGACTTGCGGCCCAGGTTCGGCGTCTTCAGCAGCTCGTTTTCCGTGCGCTGGATCAGGTCGCCGATGTAGTAGATGTTCTCGGCCTTCAGGCAGTTCGCCGAACGAACCGTCAGTTCGAGATCATCGACCGGACGCAGCAGGATCGGATCGATCTGCGGAGCGCGCGACGGAGCTTCTGCCGCTGCTTCCGTGCCTTCCAGCGCCGCGAACACCGACAGCTGATCGACCAGAATACGCGCCGATTGACGGATCGCTTCTTCCGGCGAGATCACACCGTTCGTTTCGATGTTCATCACGAGCTTGTCGAGGTCGGTACGCTGTTCGACACGCGCGCTTTCCACGGCGTAGCTCACGCGGCGAACCGGCGAGAACGACGCGTCCAGCACGATACGACCGATGATCTTGGCCGACTCTTCGCCGTAACGACGCACGTTGCCCGGCACGTAGCCACGGCCCTTCTCGACCTTGATCTGCACGTCGAGCTTGCCGCCCTTCGACAGATGTGCGATCACGTGATCCGGGTTGATGACTTCACAGTCGTGCGCGAGTTCGATGTCGCCAGCCGTGACGACGCCTTCGCCTTCCTTGCGCAGCGTAACCGTCACTTCGTCACGGTTATGCAGCTTGAACACCACGCCCTTCAGGTTCAACAGCAGGTTGACCACGTCCTCTTGCACACCGTCGAGCGTCGAATACTCATGCACGACGCCTGCGATCGTCACTTCGGTCGGCGCGTAGCCCACCATCGACGACAGCAACACGCGCCGAAGCGCGTTGCCCAAGGTGTGGCCGTAACCGCGTTCAAACGGCTCCATGACCACTTTCGCGTGGCTTTCGCCAAGCGATTCAACAGCGATAATCTTGGGCTTCAACAAACTGGTTTGCATAGGTTTTCCTTTTCAATACCCTCGGCTCGTTACACCGATAAGGCTGACCGGTAACAACCTGAAAATAAACAGCCGAGGCGACCCCTTGCTTAGCGCAATCAGGGAACCTCGGCCGTTAATCCGATTAGCGCGAATACAATTCGACGATCAGGCTTTCGTTGATGTCGCCAGCGATGTCGCTGCGTTCCGGCATTGCCTTGAACGTGCCTTCGAACTTCTTCGAATCGACAGCAACCCACTGCGGCAGACCGCCTTGTTCGGCGAGCGACAGCGCTTCGAGAATACGCGCCTGTTTCTTGGCCTGTTCGCGCACGGCGACCACGTCGCCAGCCTTGACTTGCAGCGACGGGATGTTCGCGACGACGCCGTTCACCGTGATTGCCTTGTGGCTCACGAGCTGACGTGCTTCTGCACGCGTCGAGCCGAAGCCCATGCGATACACGACGTTGTCCAGACGCGACTCGAGCAATTGCAGCAGGTTTTCACCCGTGTTGCCCTTGCGGCGGTCGGCTTCAGCGAAGTAACGGCGGAACTGGCGCTCGAGCACGCCATAGATGCGCTTCACTTTTTGCTTTTCGCGCAGCTGCGTGCCGTAATCGGACGTACGCGCGCCCGAGGTGCGGCCATGTTGACCCGGCTTGCTGTCAAGCTTGCACTTGTCAGCGAGCGAACGACGGGCGCTCTTCAGGAAGAGATCGGTGCCTTCACGGCGAGACAGCTTGGCTTTAGGGCCGATATAGCGTGCCACTTTGCATTCCTTCTATGATTGATCACGTGAACGTACAGTCACGCTAGTCCGAACCCTTTGGGTCGAACGGTGGGCTTAGTCAATTCAATAACGCAAGCAGCCTGCTACCGCCGTTAGCGGCAACAGGCGCAAGCGGAGCAAGCGTCTTAGATACGACGACGCTTCGGCGGACGGCAGCCGTTGTGCGGAACCGGCGTCACGTCGGAGATCGCGGTGATCTTGATGCCAAGACCATGCAGCGCGCGCACCGCGGACTCACGGCCAGGACCGGGGCCCTTGATCCGCACTTCGAGGTTCTTCACGCCGTATTCCATCGCCACGCGGCCAGCCGATTCGGCTGCAACCTGAGCTGCAAACGGGGTCGACTTACGCGAACCTTTGAAACCCTGGCCACCCGACGTCGCCCAGGCCAATGCGTTGCCCTGACGATCGGTGATCGTGATGATGGTGTTGTTGAACGACGCGTGAACGTGAACCACGCCCTCGGCGACGTTCTTCTTAACCTTCTTGCGAACGCGTTGCGCCGCGGAGTTGTTCGAAGCCTTAGCCATTACGTTTTCCTGTAACTGTCAGTCTCGCTTACTTCTTCAGCGCTTGCGCTGCACGACGCGGACCCTTGCGCGTACGAGCATTCGTACGCGTACGTTGGCCACGCAGGGGAAGACCCTTACGATGGCGCACGCCACGATAGCAACCGAGGTCCATCAGGCGCTTAATGTTCATCGTCGTTTCACGGCGCAGATCGCCTTCAACGATGAACTTGCCGACTTCTTCACGCAGCTTTTCGAGGTCTGCGTCGGTCAGGTCCTTAACCTTCTTCGAAAATGCCACACCAGCTGCGACGCAAATGTCGCGCGAACGCGTGCGGCCGATACCGTAGATAGCCGTCAGGCCGATTTCGGTATGCTGGTGGTTCGGGATGTTAACCCCTGCGATACGAGCCATTGTTTTTCCTCAAACAAAAAGCGCAAACAAAAGCGCGGCGTTCAGCCTTGACGCTGCTTGTGGCGCGGATCAGAGCTGCAAATCACGCGAACGACGCCCTTGCGCTTGATGATCTTGCAATTGCGGCAAATGCGCTTAACCGATGCCATCACTTTCATGATATTACCCTTTTTTCAAATCACTTCGCCCGGAACACGATCCGCGCACGCGACAGATCGTAAGGCGTCAATTCAACCGTCACCTTGTCGCCCGGAAGGATACGGATGTAGTGCATCCGCATCTTGCCGGAAATATGTCCCAATACGACATGGCCGTTTTCCAGCTTCACCCGGAAGGTAGCATTAGGGAGGTTTTCGATAACCTCGCCTTGCATCTGGATTACATCGTCTTTGGCCATAAGTCCTTTCAACGCATCGGGACGCCGCCGCCCTTGAAGTTTGCCTTCTTCAGCAGCGACTCATACTGTTGCGACATAACGTACGACTGCACCTGCGCCATGAAGTCCATTGTGACGACGACAATGATCAGCAGCGACGTTCCACCAAAATAAAACGGCACATTCCAGCGCAGCACCAAAAACTCGGGCAGCAAGCAGACGAACACGATGTAGATCGCACCGGCCAGCGTCAGACGCGTCAGGATGCGGTCGATATAGCGTGCCGTCTGGTCACCCGGACGGATACCCGGGACGAATGCACCACTCTTCTTCAGGTTGTCGGCCGTTTCCCTGCTGTTGAACACCAGCGCGGTGTAGAAGAAGCAGAAGAACACGATCGCCAACGCATACAGCAACACGTACACCGGCTGACCAGGCTTGAGCGCTTCGGCCACATTGTGCAGCGTGTCCGCGAACCAGCCGGTCCGCGATCCGGAACTAAACCAGTTCAGGATGGTTGCCGGGAACAGGATGATCGACGATGCGAAGATCGGCGGAATCACGCCCGACATGTTCAACTTCAACGGCAGATGCGACGACTGTCCACCGTAAATCTTGTTGCCGACCTGCCGCTTTGCATAGTTCACAAGGATCTTGCGCTGGCCGCGTTCGATGAACACGACCAGATACGTCACAGCAGCAATCAGCGCGACCACGATGATCGCCGAAATGATGCTCATCGAGCCGGTGCGAACCAGTTCGAAGAGACCACCGATCGCATTAGGAAAGCCCGCCGCGATACCGCCGAAAATAATGATCGAAATGCCGTTGCCGAGGCCACGTTCCGTGATTTGCTCACCGAGCCACATCAGGAACATCGTGCCCGTCACGAGCGTTACAACCGTCGTCAGCCGGAACACCATGCCAGGATCGATCACCAATGCCGGCTGATTTTCAAGCGCGACAGCGATACCGAAAGCCTGGAACGTGGCCAGAACCACCGTAAAGACACGCGTGTACTGCGTGATCTTCCGTTGACCTGCCTGCCCTTCCTTCTTCAGCGCTTCCAGCTGCGGCGAGACAATCGCCAGCAACTGCATGATGATCGACGCCGAGATGTACGGCATGATCCCCAGCGCGAAAATCGTGAACCGCGAAAGTGCGCCACCCGAGAACATGTTGAACATGCCAAGGATGCCGCCCGACTGGCTTTGGAACAGCTTTGCCAGCTGGTCCGGGTCGATACCCGGCACCGGAATATGCGCGCCAATACGGTAGACGACCAGCGCCAGCAGCAGGAACACTGCACGCCGACGCAGATCGCCAAACTTCGCCGCGCTTCGACCGGGTTTTGCGAGACTCGGGCTGTTAGCCAAGTACCTTCTCCGATGCAAATGCTAGTGACGGCAAACGACTTGCACGTTACTCGGCGAAAGAACCGCCAGCTGCTTCGATCGCAGCGCGCGCGCCCTTCGTCGCACCCAGACCCTTCACGACGACCTTGCGCTTCAGCTCGCCCGTCGCGATTATCTTGGCGCTCGTCATCATCTCGCCGATCAGACCGGCTTGCTTCAGCGCGAGCAGATCGATTTCGTCGACCGGCAGCTTTTCCAGATCGCCAAGGCGCACTTCACCGACGAATTCCTTCGTCAGCGAGGTAAAGCCACGCTTGGGCAGACGGCGTTGCAGAGGCATCTGACCGCCTTCGAAGCCGACCTTGTGGAAGCCGCCCGAACGCGATTTCTGACCCTTGTGACCACGGCCAGCGGTCTTGCCGAGGCCGGAGCCGATGCCGCGACCGACGCGACGCTTTGCGTGCTTCGCGCCTTCAGCCGGCTTCAGGTTATTCAATTCCATTATCAACTCCTTGAGTGCCCGAACGGCCGCTTAGCCGATGACCTTAACGAGGTACGAGACCTTGTTGATCATGCCGCGCACAGCCGGCGTGTCCTGCAGCTCGCTAACCGAGTTCAGGCGGCGCAGGCCAAGACCGCGCACCGTGGCGCGGTGCGATTCGCGGGTCCCAATCAGGCTCTTGACGAGCTGAACCTTGACAGTTTTTTCAGACATGGTGACCACCTTAGCCCAGAATTTCTTCGACGGACTTACCACGCTTCGCCGCGATGTCAGCCGGGGTCGACTGCTTGCGCAGACCGTCCAGCGTCGCACGAACGAGGTTGTACGGGTTCGTCGAACCGTGGCTCTTGGCCACGACGTTTTGCACGCCCATCACGTCGAACACTGCGCGCATCGGGCCGCCAGCGATCACGCCGGTACCGTCCTTCGCCGGAGCGAGGAGAACCGTGGATGCACCGTGCTTGCCGTGCACTTCGTGTTGCAACGTACCGTTCTTGAGCGGCACCTTGAACATGTTGCGGCGGGCTTGTTCCATTGCCTTTTGAACAGCAACAGGCACTTCCTTAGCCTTGCCCTTGCCCATGCCGACGCGGCCATCACCGTCGCCAACCACGGTCAGTGCGGCGAAGCCGAGAATACGGCCACCCTTCACGACCTTGGTCACGCGATTGACCGAAATCATCTTTTCGCGAAGGCCGTCGTCGCGTTCGTCAGCCTGAACTTTCGCTTGCATCTTTGCCATGACGAATTCCTTCCTTAGAACTTGAGCCCGGCTTCGCGCGCCGCATCAGCCAGCGCCTTCACGCGGCCGTGGTAGCGGAAACCCGAGCGGTCAAAGGCGACGGATTCGATGCCGGCAGCCTTAGCCTTTTCTGCGATGCGCTTGCCGATCAGCGTAGCAGCGGCGACGTTGCCGCCCTTGCCCGATTGGTCGGCCAGCTGCGCACGCACTTCGGCTTCGAGCGTCGATGCGCTGGCGAGCACCTTGGTGCCGCACGGCGAGAACACTTGCGCATAGATGTGCGTGTTCGTGCGATGCACGGCCAGACGCGCGACTTGCAGCTCAGCGATCTTGAGACGCGTCTGACGAGCGCGGCGCAGGCGAGATTGAGTCTTATCCATGATTGCGCACCCTTACTTCTTCTTCGTTTCTTTGAGGATCACAACCTCGTTGGCATAGCGCACGCCCTTGCCCTTATAGGGCTCCGGCGGACGGTAGCCGCGCACTTCTGCAGCGACCTGGCCAACTTTCTGTTTGTCGATCCCCTTGATCACGATTTCGGTCTGCGACGGAGTTTCAGCCTTGACGCCTTCAGGCATCTGGTGCACCACGGGGTGCGAGAAACCCAGCGACAGGTTCAGCTTGTCGCCTTGCGCTTGCGCACGATAACCAACGCCAACCAGCGTCAGCTTGCGCTCGAAACCCTTCGTCACGCCTTGCACCATGTTCGCGACCAGCGCGCGCATCGTGCCCGACATCGCATTTGCTTCGCGGCTTTCGTCAACCGGCTCGAACTTCAGCGTGCCGTTGTCGTTCACCACCTTCACCAGGCGATTCGCGTTTTGCGTAATCGTACCCAGCGGGCCCTTGACGGTAATGCGCTCGTCGCTCAGGGCCACTTCTGCGCCTTGCAGCGCGATCGGGCTTTTACCTACTCGAGACATGTTCCTCTCTCCCTTCGGCTTTAAGCGACGTAGCAGATGACTTCGCCGCCGACGCCAGTAGCGCGCGCCTTGCGGTCGGTCATCACACCCTTCGGCGTCGAAACGATCGCAACGCCGAGGCCATTCATGACCTGCGGAATGTCGTTACGGCCGCGGTACACGCGCAGGCCAGGCTTCGAGACGCGCTCGAGGCGCTCGATAACCGGACGGCCAGCGTAGTACTTCAACGCGATGTTCAATTCCGACTTCGCACCTTCAGCCTTCACTGCGAAATCGTCGATATAGCCTTCATCCTTCAGGACTTGCGCGATTGCAACCTTGACTTTCGACGAGGGCATCGTCACCGAAACCTTCTCGACCATCTGCGCATTGCGGATGCGAGTCAGCATATCGGCGATAGGATCACTCATGCTCATTTACGTTTCTCCTATTACCAGCTCGCCTTGGTCAGGCCAGGGATCTCGCCGCGGAACGCGATTTCACGAATCTTGTTACGCGCCAGCCCGAATTTACGGAACGTGCCACGCGGACGACCAGTGATCGCGCAACGGTTGCGCTTACGGGTCGGGTTTGCATTGCGCGGCAGTTGCTGCAGCTCGAGGCGAGCCGCATAACGCTCTTCTTCCGACTTGCTTTGGTCGTCGATGATTGCCTTCAGCTCAGCACGCTTCGGTGCGAACTTGGCAGCCAGGCGCGCACGCTTCTTTTCACGTTCGATCAGTGCCAGTTTAGCCACGGTAACCTCAGTTTCTGAACGGGAACTTGAAGCTGGCGAGCAGTGCCTTTGCTTCGTCGTCAGTCTTCGCAGTTGTCGTGATGCTGATGTTCAGCCCACGCAGTGCGTCGATTTTGTCGTAGTCGATTTCGGGGAAAATGATCTGCTCTTTCACACCGATGTTGTAGTTGCCACGACCGTCGAATGCACGACCCGACACGCCACGGAAGTCACGCACACGCGGGAGCGCGACCGTCACGAAACGGTCCAGGAATTCGTACATCGCCCGGCCACGCAGCGTGACCATTGCGCCGATCGGATAACCCTGACGGATCTTGAAGCCCGCGATTGCCTTGCGTGCCTTCGTGATCACCGGCTTCTGGCCCGCGATCTTCGTCAGATCGCCAACGGCGTTCTCGATGATCTTCTTGTCAGCGACGGCTTCGCCAAGACCCATGTTCAGGGTGATCTTGGTGATGCGCGGCACTTCCATCACGGACTTGTAACCGAACTTCTCGATCAGGCCGGGGACAACCTTCTCTTTATAAAATTCTTGCAAACGTGCCATTTTTTACTCCGCGTCAGGCGCCCAGCACAGCACCGGTCGACTTCAGGAAACGAACCTTCTTGTCTCCTTCGACCTTGATGCCGACACGCGACGGCTTGCCATTCGCGTCGACCAGCGCGACGTTCGAAATGTGCAGCGGCATTGCCTTCGCTTCCACGCCGCCCGTCGTACCCTTCATCGGGTTCGGCTTCACATGCTTCTTGGCGATATTCAGGCCTTCGACGGTTACACGATCGCCTGCAACAGCCAGAACGACACCGCGCTTGCCCTTATCTTTGCCGGTGATGACGAGGACTTCGTCACCCTTGCGAATCTTGTTCATCTCGGCTCCTTACAGCACTTCCGGCGCGAGCGAAACGATCTTCATGAAGCGTTCGCTACGCAGCTCACGCGTGACCGGCCCGAAGATGCGGGTGCCGATAGGCTCGAGCTTGGTATTCAAAAGCACGGCGGCGTTGCCGTCGAACTTGATCAGCGAGCCGTCTTGACGGCGAACGCCCTTGGCGGTGCGAACCACCACGGCGTTATAGATTTCGCCTTTCTTCACGCGCCCGCGCGGCGTTGCCTCTTTGACGCTCACCTTGATGATGTCGCCGATGTTGGCATAACGACGCTTCGAGCCGCCGAGCACCTTGATGCACATGACTTCACGTGCACCCGTGTTGTCGGCCACTTCGAGCCGAGTTTCGGTCTGGATCATGGTTTATCTTTCCCAACTTAATCCGATTGCACCACCATGATGCACTCGGTCAGTCTTGGTCCCGTCAGCCTACGGCTGCTTGGGTTAGAACAGCAGCGACGGCTAACGAAACCCGCCATCGCAATCCGGTGATTCTGCCGACATGGACTGGCGCCCATGCCGCTTCCCCCACCTACGACTTCGCCCGCGATGGGGCTCCCACAAAGAGGGAAGACCGAGATTATAACAAATAATCTCGGTCTTGCAAGCGAAATCTACTGCGATTTCAACTACTTCTGTTGCCCAGCTGCTTTAGATGATGCGAGCAGCTTCGACCAGGCGCGACACCGTCCAGGCCTTCGTCTTCGACACCGGACGAGTTTCCTGGATTTCAACGAGGTCGCCCTCGTTGTACGTGTTCGCTTCGTCGTGAGCGTGATACTTCTTCGAACGTACGACGTACTTGCCGTAGATCGGGTGCTTCACGCGGTGCTCGACCAGCACGGTAACCGTCTTGTCCATCTTGTTGCTGACGACCTTGCCGACCAGCGTCCGCTTGAGCGAGGTTTTTACGCTATCGTTCATTTCTGGTTCGCCTTCTCAGTCAGGACGGTCCGCACACGTGCGATGTCGCGACGAACCTTCTTCAGCTGGCTCGTGTTCGTGAGCTGCTGCGTCGCGAGCTGCATGCGCAGGCCGAATTGCGCCTTCAACAGGTCCGACAGCTCCTTGTCGAGCGCGGCCTTATCTTTCTGGTGAAGTTCGGATGCCTTCATCATTCACTCCTTAGGCGCCGAGCTGGCGAACCATGAACGTCGTCTTCAGCGGCAGCTTGGCTGCAGCCAGACGGAACGCTTCACGTGCCAGTTCTTCGGACACACCGTCCATTTCGTACAGCATCTTGCCCGGTTGAATCTCAGCGACGTAGTACTCCGGGTTACCCTTACCGTTACCCATACGTACTTCAGCCGGCTTTTGCGAGATCGGCTTGTCCGGGAAAATGCGAATCCAGATACGGCCGCCACGCTTGATGTGACGCGTCATTGCACGACGCGCTGCTTCAATCTGACGCGCGGTCAGGCGGCCGCGACCGATAGCCTTCAGACCGTATTCACCGAACGACACCGCGTTACCACGCGTTGCCACGCCAGTGTTACGACCCTTCTGCTCTTTGCGATACTTCCTGCGTTTCGGTTGCAGCATCGTTATTCTCCAGTCTTACCGTCGCCGGCGCCGGCGCGGCGCGGTGCGCCACGGCGAGCACCTGCCGGTGCACCTTCACCATCGCGACGCGGGCGGCGGTCGCCCGGACGTGCGTTGCGGCGCGGACGCTTTTCTTCGGCGACTTCTTCCACCACCGGAGCGTCGTTGCGGCCGAGCGTGTCGCCCTTGTAGACCCACACCTTCACGCCAATGATGCCGTACGTCGTCTTCGCTTCCGAGGTTGCGTAGTCGATGTCCGCACGCAGCGTATGCAGAGGCACGCGGCCTTCGCGATACCATTCCGTACGAGCGATTTCGATGCCGTTCAGACGGCCTGCGCTCATGATCTTGATGCCTTGGGCGCCAAGACGCATTGCGTTTTGCATCGCACGCTTCATCGCGCGGCGGAACATGATCCGGCGCTCGAGCTGTTGCGTGATCGAATCAGCGATCAGCTGCGCATCCGTTTCCGGCTTGCGGATTTCTTCGATGTTGACGTGAACCGGAACGCCCATGCGCTTTTGCAGCTCGGACTTCAGCAGTTCGATGTCTTCACCCTTCTTGCCGATCACGACACCCGGACGCGAGCTGAAAATCGTGATACGCGCGTTCTTGGCAGGACGCTCGATCACAACGCGGCCGACGGACGCGTTCTTCAGCTTCTTCTTCAGGTATTCACGAACACCGATGTCTTCCTGCAACATCGCCGCGAAATTGTTGTTGTTCGCGTACCAACGCGAAGCCCAATTGCGGCTGACGGCCAAACGGAAGCCAGTCGGATGAATTTTCTGTCCCATCGTATGGCTCCTTAATTCCCGACCGTCACAGTGATGTGACAGGATTGCTTCTCGATGCGGTTACCGCGACCCTTCGCACGTGCGGTGAAACGCTTCAGCGAAGCAGCCTTGTCGACGTAGATGCTCTTGATCTTGAGCTCGTCGATATCGGCGCCTTCGTTGTGCTCCGCATTCGCGATCGCAGACAGCACGACCTTCTTAACGATACCCGCCGCCTTCTTCGGCGAGAACGTCAGAACGTTCAGCGCCTTGTCGACCGGCAAACCACGAATCTGGTCAGCCACAAGGCGCGTCTTCTGCGCCGAGATGCGGGCACCGCGATGAATTGCTTTCACTTCCATCTTGATTGCCCCTTATTTCTTGGCCTTCTTGTCGGCCGCGTGACCCTTGAACGTACGGGTCAATGCGAACTCGCCAAGCTTGTGGCCGACCATGTTTTCCGTGACGTACACCGGAACGTGTTGACGGCCGTTGTGAACAGCGATCGTCAGACCGATGAAGTCCGGCAGGATCGTCGAGCGACGCGACCAGGTCTTGATCGGCTTCTTGTCGCGCGATGCTGCAGCCGCCTCAACTTTCTTCAGCAAATGGGCGTCGCAGAACGGACCTTTTTTAATAGAACGTGCCATTGCCTACTCCTTAACGCTTGTGACGGCGCTGGACGATCATGCTCGTCGTGCGCTTGTTGCTACGAGTGCGATAGCCCTTCGTCGGCGTACCCCACGGGCTCACCGGATCGCGACCTGCAGCCGTCTTGCCTTCACCACCACCGTGCGGGTGATCGACCGGGTTCATTGCAACGCCACGCACCGTCGGGCGGATACCGCGCCAGCGGTTCGCGCCAGCCTTACCGATTTGACGGAGGCTGTGCTCTTCGTTGCCCACTTCACCGATCGTCGCGCGGCACTCGACGTGCACGCGGCGGATTTCGCCCGAACGCAGACGAACCTGCGCGTACGTGCCTTCGCGAGCCAGCAACATGGCCGACGTACCAGCCGAACGCGCGATTTGCGCGCCCTTGCCCGGCAGCATCTCGACGCAGTGAATCGTCGTACCAACGGGGATGTTGCGGATCGGCAGCGTGTTGCCTGCGCGGATCGGCGCTTCCGAACCCGACAGCAGTTGCTGCCCGACCGTCAGACCCTTCGGAGCGATGATGTAGCGACGCTCGCCGTCTGCGTACACCACCAGCGCGATGTTGGCGCTGCGGTTCGGATCGTATTCCAGGCGCTCGACCTTTGCCGGAATGCCGTCCTTCGTGCGACGGAAGTCGACGATACGATAGTGCTGCTTGTGACCACCACCCTTGTGACGCGTGGTGATGTGGCCGTTGTTGTTACGGCCGGCGGTCGAGGATTGCTTGTCGAGCAGCGGTGCGAACGGCTTGCCCTTGTGCAGATCCTTGTTGACCACCTTGACCATCGCACGGCGGCCCGGCGAAGTCGGCTTCATTTTCACGATTGCCATGATTACTTGGCCTCCGCTTCGAAGTTGATTTCCTGGCCGGGCTTCAGGCACACGTATGCCTTCTTCACGTCCTTGCGCTTGCCCATGAAGCGGCCAAAGCGCTTCGCCTTGCCTTTCTGGACCAGCACGTTGACGGACTCAACTTCAACCTTGAACAGCAGCTCGACAGCTGCCTTCACTTCCTGCTTGTTCGCATCCGGCGCGACTTCGAACACAACCTGTTCGTTCTTGTCGGCCACCAGCGTCGCCTTTTCGGAGATCACCGGCGCGAGCAGAACTTGCATCAAACGATGATCGTTTTTGCGAACTTCGCTCATGACAGCAACTCCTCGATCTGGGCGACCGCAGCCTTCGTGATCAGCACTTTCTTGAAGTAGATCAGCGACAGCGGGTCGGCGTAACGCGGCTCGACAACGGCCACGTGGGCCAGATTGCGCGACGCGAGGTACAGGTTTTCGTCAACCGTGTCGGTGATCACCAGCACGGAATCGAGACCCATTGCCTTGAACTTTTCGGCCAGCAGCTTCGTCTTCGGCGCTTCGAGCGTGAGCTCGTCGACAACCGCGATGCGGCCTTCGCGGGCCAGCTGCGAGAAGATCGAGCAGAGACCTGCGCGATGCATCTTCTTGTTGACCTTGTGCGAGAAATTTTCTTCCGGCGAATTCGGGAAAATACGACCACCGCCACGCCACAACGGGCTCGACGACATACCGGCACGAGCGCGGCCCGTACCCTTCTGGCGCCACGGCTTCTTCGTGGTGTGCTTGACCTGCTCGCGGTCCTTCTGAGCGCGGTTGCCGCTACGTGCGTTCGCCTGGTAGGCGACGACGATCTGATGGATCAGGGCTTCGTTGTAGTCACGGCCGAACACGACGTCCGACGCGTTGACCGCTGCGCCTTCCTGACCATTGGCGTTCAGGAGCTTAAGTTCCATTATTTCGCTCCTTTCACGGCACGCGTCTTGACAGCCGGCGTCACGAAAACCTTGCCGCCCTTCGCACCCGGAACAGCACCCTTGACCAGCAACAGCTTACGGTCTGCGTCGATACGCGCGATCTCGAGGTTCTGCACGGTGACCGTCTCGTCACCCATGTGGCCCGTCATGCGCTTACCCGGGAAAACACGACCCGGATCTTGCGCCATACCGATCGAACCCGGCACGTTGTGCGAACGCGAGTTACCGTGCGATGCACGGCCCGAACCGAAGTTGTAACGCTTGATGGTACCGGCGTAGCCCTTACCGATCGAGGTGCCTTGCACGTCGACCTTCTGGCCCACTTCGAAGAGATCAACACCGATCACAGCGCCGTTCGACAACTCGGCAGCCTTGGCGGCATCGATTTGGAATTCCTTGAGGATTTCACCAGCTTGAACGCCGGCTTTGGCGAGATGACCTGCCAACGGCTTCGTCACGCGCGATGCACGGCGCGTACCGAAAGCAACCTGAACGGCCGTGTAGCCGTCGGTTTCAACAGTCTTGATCTGCGTCACGCGGTTGTCGGACACGTCCAACACGGTAACGGGAATCGAATCCCCATCAGCCGTGAAGATACGGGTCATGCCAACCTTGCGACCTACGAGTCCAAGGCTCATCGTTTTCTCCATTCCCGACTGCGATTGGTCGGGGCTAATTTACAAAATGCCGCGAGCTTCAAAGGCGAAACACAACGGCTTTTTTACGCAAATGCGCGAAAAGCCTAGCATTGTAGCAAGGCTTTTCGTTTTCTGCAAGCAATCAAAGACTTAGCGGCACCCGGCTGTCCGGGCAACGCGGGAAAGCCTTACTGCAGCTTGATTTCGACGTCCACGCCAGCCGGCAGATCCAGCTTCATCAATGCGTCGACGGTCTTGTCCGTCGGATCGACGATGTCCATCAGGCGTTGGTGCGTGCGGATTTCGAGCTGGTCGCGCGACGTCTTGTTGACGTGCGGCGAACGCAGGATGTCGAAACGCTGAATGCGGGTGGGCAGGGGAACCGGACCACGAACGATAGCGCCAGTCCGCTTTGCCGTGTCGACGATTTCAGCTGCCGATTGATCGATCAGACGATAGTCGAAAGCCTTCAGGCGAATGCGGATTTTCTGGTTCTGCATGACGAATTCCTTGGAAAGAGCGAGGCGATCTTGCATCGCCAATTAGAAAAGAGCGTAGGTCTGGGCGCCCGCGGGGAGCGAGTGCCCAGACCCGGGCACTGCATACTGCTACAGCAATCCTCGATTTTACTCGATGATCTTGGCAACGACACCTGCGCCGACGGTACGGCCACCTTCGCGGATCGCGAAGCGCAGACCTTCTTCCATGGCGATCGGGGCGATCAGCTTGACCGTGATCGACACGTTGTCGCCCGGCATCACCATTTCCTTGTCCTTCGGCAGCTCGATCGAGCCCGTCACGTCCGTCGTACGGAAGTAGAACTGCGGACGGTAGTTGTTGAAGAACGGCGTGTGACGGCCGCCTTCGTCCTTGCTCAGCACGTACACCTCAGCCGTGAAGTGCGTGTGCGGCGTGATCGAACCCGGCTTGGCCAGCACCTGGCCACGCTCCACGTCTTCACGCTTCGTGCCGCGCAGCAGGATACCAACGTTGTCGCCTGCCTGACCCTGGTCGAGCAGCTTGCGGAACATTTCCACGCCCGTGCAGGTCGTCTTCACCGTCGGCTTGATACCGACGATTTCGATTTCCTCGCCGACCTTGATGACACCGCGCTCGACGCGGCCCGTCACCACCGTGCCACGACCCGAGATCGAGAACACGTCTTCCACCGGCATCAGGAACGCGCCGTCAACTGCGCGCTCCGGCGTCGGGATGTACGTGTCCAGCGCGTCGGCCAGGTTCATGATCGCCACTTCGCCCAGCTCGCCCTTGTCGCCTTCCAGCGCCAGCTTGGCCGAACCCTTGATGATCGGCGTGTCGTCGCCCGGGAAGTCGTACTTCGACAGCAGTTCGCGCACTTCCATTTCGACCAACTCGAGCAGCTCGGCGTCGTCGACCATGTCGCACTTGTTCAGGAACACGATGATGTACGGCACGCCAACCTGACGCGCCAGCAGGATGTGCTCACGCGTTTGCGGCATCGGGCCGTCAGCGGCCGAGCACACCAGGATCGCGCCGTCCATCTGCGCTGCACCCGTGATCATGTTCTTCACGTAGTCAGCGTGGCCCGGGCAGTCGACGTGTGCATAGTGGCGGTTAGCCGTTTCGTACTCGACGTGCGCCGTGTTGATCGTGATGCCGCGCGCCTTTTCTTCCGGCGCGGCGTCGATCTGGTCGTAGGCCTTTGCTTCGCCGCCGAACTTTGCCGTCAGCACCGTCGTGATCGCTGCCGTCAGCGTGGTCTTGCCGTGGTCAACGTGACCGATCGTGCCGACGTTCACGTGCGGCTTGGTCCGCTCAAACTTACCTTTGG
This sequence comes from Paraburkholderia bengalensis, assembly GCF_037126505.1. NCBI lineage: Bacteria > Pseudomonadati > Pseudomonadota > Betaproteobacteria > Burkholderiales > Burkholderiaceae > Paraburkholderia > Paraburkholderia bengalensis. The sequence goes on along the minus strand of NZ_JACFYJ010000012.1, from coordinate 601 downwards.
CCATTTTCGACTCCTAAGAGGATTTTTCCGTACGTTGCGCGCCGCGCAAACAATCACTGGTACTAGCTGGTGCCCATGGGCAGGATCGAACTGCCGACCTCTCCCTTACCAAGGGAGTGCTCTACCACTGAGCCACATGGGCGCTACATCTACTTTGCCGGCTGGAGCGGGTGAAGGGAATCGAACCCTCGTCGTAAGCTTGGAAGGCTTCTGCTCTACCATTGAGCTACACCCGCAAGGACCTTTCGATTTCCCGACAACTGCTTACAGCACGTGAATTCTGGTGGAGGAGGTTGGATTCGAACCAACGTAGGCGTAAGCCAACAGATTTACAGTCTGCCCCCTTTAGCCACTCGGGCACCCCTCCGCAGAGAACTGATGATTATGGGGGAGCGATTAGGTTTTGTCAAGTAACTCTTGACCGCTCGGAACCCATAGGCTCTCACTTATAGTGAGAGCGGAAACGACAAACCCCGCCTTTTGCGGGCGGGGTTTGTCTAGGGTAAGGAGCCTGACGATTACCTACTTTCACACGGGCAATCCGCACTATCATCGGCGTGGAGTCGTTTCACGGTCCTGTTCGGGATGGGAAGGGGTGGGA
>NZ_JACFYJ010000129.1:0-18622 GCF_037126505.1 Paraburkholderia bengalensis | reverse complement strand
CGCTGCGCTCGGTGGCCTGTACGGCAGTACGACGGCGGGCATCGGGGCCGCCTCGGCGGCCGCAGGCGGATCAGAGGCGGCCGCAGCGGGCGCCGGATTGACGGGCGCGGCGGCGTCAATGGGCTGGGTGCCCGTGGTCGGCTGGATTCTGGCCGGCATGGCGACAGCCAACAAGCTGTATGCGAACGGCTGGGACCCGAACAACGGCTCGATCGACAACGTCGGAAAGATCGTCGGCAACAGTTCGCTGATCGCGAACAAGACGCTCACCAGCATCGGCATCAGCCCGAGCATCGCGAACCTGCTGTCGGGTGCCTCGATCATGTCGGCGCTGTTCGGCCGCAAGAATCCGAAGGTCACCAGCGCGGGCGTCGAGGGCATGATCACCGTCGACGGTGGGTTCCAGGGGCAGGATTATGCCGACTGGACCGCGAAGGGCGGGGTGTTCCGCAGCGATGCGAACGGCACGGTACACAGTGCCGCGACGCAGCAGCAGGTCGACCTGATCAACGGCACGGTGCAGAGCACGGTGGCGACGATCAAGGACCTGTCGAACGCGATCGGCGGGGATGACGGGCTGCAGGGCAAGCTGTCGCAGTTCCAGTACAGCATCCGCAACGACTGGCAGAACCAGGACAACGTCACCAAGTCGCTGACGGACCTGTCCAACAGTCTGGTGAGTGCCGTCTATCCGCTGCAGCAGTACCAGCAGTCGGGCGAGACGCTCGCGCAGACGGCCACGCGCCTGACGACCGTGTTCAACGCGACCAATGGTCTCGCCGACATGCTCGGCAAGACGATGACGGATGCGTTCGGCGCGGTCGGGCTCGCGAGCGCGAACGTGCGCCTGAATCTGGTGGCCGCGGCGGGCGGGATCGACAGCTTCAACAGCGAGGTGTCGGCCTACTTTCAGGCGTACTACTCGAGCGGCGAGCAGCTGTCCGAAGCGCAGAAGCAGATGCAGCGCTCGTTCGAAAGCCTCGGGCTGGAAGTGCCGAAGTCGAAGGACGCCTTCCGCGCGCTGGTGAGCTCGCTCGACCTGACGACCACGTCGGGCCAGGCGACGTTTGCCGCGCTGATGGCGATCGCGCCCGCGTTCGACCAGATGACTCAGGCCGCGCAGCAGGCAGCCGACGCGCAGCAGTCGCTGTGGAACAACTATTTCGGCGCGATCTATTCGTCCGGCCAGCAGAGCGCGATGAGCATGCGGCAGCTGCAGGACCAGTTCACGGCGCTCGGCGTTGCGATGCCGAAGACCACGGCCGGGTTTCAGGCGCTGGTCGAGAACATGGACACGTCCGACCCGAAGGTCAAGGCGCTGCAGAACTCGCTGCTCGCGCTGGCGCCCGCGTTCGGCCAGGTGATGACGGCGGCCGATCAGGCGCGGCAGCAGGCGCTCGGTGATGTGCAGACGGCGTACACCAATCAGGTGCAGGCGATCCAGTCGAACATCGACTCGATCAACCAGTTCATTGATTCGCTGACCAGCCTGAAGCAGTCGCTCAAGCTTGGCGATCTGTCGACGCTGTCGCCGCAGGACAAGTATCTCGCCGAAAAGAAGCTGTTCAACGAGACGTCGGCGAAGGCGGCGGCCGGCGACAAGGATGCGCAGAGCCAGCTGCCGCAGGTCGCGCAGGACTTCCTCAATGCGTCGAGGGCATACAACGCCAGCAGTCAGGCGTATGTGGATGACTTCAACGCGGTGCAGTCGGCGCTCGACAGCAATATCGCGACGGCGCAGGCGCAGCTGAGTGCGGCGCAGCAGCAGCTCGCCGCGACGAACCAGATGGTGCAGGGGATTCTCGACCTGAACCAGACGGCGCAGTCGCTGGCGGATGCGTTGAGTGCGTACTTTGCGGCAGGCGGCACGCGCAGCGCGGCCGGCGGTGGCGGCGGTGGTGTGGGTGTCCCGGCCGGATCGGGGATGACGCGCGATCAGGTGCTGGCGACGGCTGACCCGATCACCGGGCTGATCCCGTACAGCGACGCCAATCCGTACGGTCCGATGGGCGGCATCACGGGTGCCCAGTGGGACGCAGCGAACGCGGCGGGCGCGTCCGCCGCGTTCCTTGCTGCCAACCCGTGGATCGCAGAGCTGGCTGCCCAGCATGCAATGAACGGCTCGCACGCGGGCGGTCTCGACAGCGTGCCGTTTGATGGCTACCGCGCCGAACTCCACAAGGGTGAGGCGGTGGTGACGTCGGCGAACAACCAGAAGCTGTCGCAGCTGCTGAACATCGACTGGTCGCAGTACGGCCGTGGCAGCAACGCCGCGCTGGTGGCCGAGATCCAGGCGCTGCGTGATGAGGTGGCGCAGCTGCGCGGCACGGTTCAGACGGTCGGCGTCGCGCAGCTGCAGCAGGCCGAGCAGCAGCACGCCGAGAACCGGGCCGACATGAGCCGGCAGACACGGCACCTGCAGACGGTCGGCGACAACACGGCAAGGATGGCCCGATGACCATTGCGATTGATGTGACGGGCTACCGGCTGTCAGACGGTACGTTGCAGACCCTGCGTTTTTCCGACGACGGGTTTGTGACGCTGCCGTCCGACACGCCGGCCAATGCCTGGTACGAGCCGCGCCTGAGTGCGCCGCCGCACTTCGCGCGCTCGCTGTTCAGTTCCGCGCAGGCCAGTTTCGGCGCCGCGCAAAACACGCCGGGCGAGATCGTGCTGGAGAACAGCGACGGCGGCGTCGACTACCTGCTGACCGACTACGCGTTCGACGGGCGCGCGTTCACGATGCGCGTCGGCTCGCTTGGCACGCCGTTCGCCCAGTGGGCGGTCACGGCCTCGGGCACGCTGAGCGACGTGAAGGTCAGCGACCCGACGACGGTCAGTCTGGTGGTCGACGACCGCCAGAAAAAGCTCGCGCTCACGCAGCCGCGGCCGACCTATGGCGGCACCAACGTGCTGCCGGCAGGCATCGACGGCACGGCCAACGACCTGAAAGGGCAGTACAAGCCGCGCGTCTACGGGCAGGTGATGAACATCGCGCCGAAGTGCGTGAATACATCGGCCCTGATCTATCAGGCGTCGGACCAGCCGAACTGCGCGATCACGGCCGTCTACGACAACGGCGTCGTGCTGACGAAGGATGCCGACTATCCGGACCTCGCGACGCTGCAGTCGACGGCGCCCACGGCGGGTCACGTGCGCTGTTTCCAGGGGTATCTGCGCCTGGGCTCCAGCCCGGCTTCACAGGTGACGTGCGATGCGACGAGCGGCGTCAGCAGCGCGGCGAGCTGCTGCAGCAGATCGCGCTCGACGCGGGCCTGACGGCGGCCGACATCAGTGCGGCCGACGTGACGGCGCTCAATGCGCTGACGGCGGCGCCGTGCGGCATCTGGGCCGACGGCGAGGTGACCAGCCTGTCGCTGATGGATGCGATCGCGGGCAGCATCGGCGCGTTCTATGCGTTCGACCGCTTCGGCGTGCTGCGCATGGGGCGCGTGAGTGCGCCGGCGGGGCCGCCCGCCGTGACCTTCGATGACGTCGTGATCCAGGCGCTGAGCATCGCGGAGGCGGGTATCCCGGTCTGGCAGGTGACGCTCAACTACGCGAAAAACTGGACCGTGCAGAGCCAGCCAGCGGGCAGCGTGAGCGTCGACCGGCGCACATGGCTGTCGCAGGACACCCGCAGCCAGGTCGCGAAGGATGCAACGGTACAGACGGCGTGGCCGTCCGCGACCGACCAGACCTTCGATACGGTGCTGGTCAATGCGGCGGACGCGACGGCCGAGGCGAGCCGGCGGCTCGCGCTGCTCAGCCGCCGGATGCTGATGAGCATCGACATCGACCTGTCGCAGCTGGGCACGCTCGACCTCGGCAGTGTGGTCGGCTTCGCGTATCCGCGCTATGGCCTGTCGTCGAAACTGATGACGGTCGTCGGCGTCGATGCGGGCGCCGATACGCACCTTGCAACACTCACGCTATGGGGGTGACGTGGCAAACGTCCTACTGGCATTTCCAAACCTGACGGACGGCTCGACCCTCTCGGGTGGCGGCTGGCAGGTGCCGCTCACAAACCTGCAGGACCGGCGGATCGCGCGCGTCGCGCGCACGACCGACTGCACGGCGGGCAACACACAGTTCACGGCCGACTTCGGCAAGGACCGCAAGCTGCAGGTCGTTGCGATCGTCAGCCACAACATGAGCACGCAGGGGCAGTGGCGGGTGCTGATGGGTGACGATCCGGCCTTCGCCACGACCAAATACGACTCGGGCTGGATGATCGCCTGGCCCGTGCTCTACCCGTACGGCGCGCTCGAATGGGAAGACGACAACTGGTGGGAGCGCACGATCGCGGAAGACGATCGCGCGGGCTACCCGGGCATCCTGATCAACCTGCTGCCGTCGATCGTGCTCGCGCGCTATGTAAAGGTCATGTTTAGCGATGCGGCCAATCCGGCGGGCTATCTGCAGTTCGGGCGCCTGTTCCTGTCGCCGGGCTGGCAGCCCGCCACCAACATGAGCTACGGCGCGACGCTCGGCTGGGAGACGGACACGGCCGTGAAGCGCTCGCTCGGCGGCACGCCGTATTTCGACCACAAGGCGCCACGCCGCGTCGAAAAGTTTTCGCTCGACCTGCTGAGCGACGTCGAGGCAAAAACGCAGGTCTTCGAGATGCAGCGCAAGCTCGGCACCGATGGCGAACTGCTCGTCGCATGGGACCCGGGCGACGCCATGAACCTGATGCGGCAGTCGTTCGTCGGCCGCCTTCGCACGCTGAATCCGATCACGGCAGCGCTCTGGAACATCAACAGCAACGCCTTTGAAATTGAGGAAACGTCCTGATGACGAACTCGGTAACTTTCCCGGCCAATGTGGGCGGCGACGGCTCGACCGTCACCGACGACAGCAACGCGACCACGGGTCTCGCCAACGGCGGATTCCGCACGCGCCTGCTACCGATGTTCACGCAGATCATCGCCATTGCGAACTTCGTGCTCGGCCGGGCCAATGCGGCCGCGACGAGCGCGACCAATGCCGCGACCTCGGAAACGAACGCGGCGACCAGCGCGGCGACTGCACTGAATGCGCCTGGCACGAGCGCGACGTCAGTCACGTCGCTGACCATTGGTACCGGCAACCAGTCGCTGACCGTACAGGCCAACAAGCTGTTTGTTGTTGGCATGACCGTTAGCATCGCGAGCACCGCGTCGCCGACGAACGCGATGTACGGCATCGTCACGAGCTATAACAGCGGAACTGGCGCGCTTGGTATAAACGTGTCGTCGGTTTCAGGTAATGGAACCTTCGCCGCGTGGAGCGTGGCGCTGTCGGGTGCGGTCGGTGCTGCCGGACCGATCCTTCCGTACATTCATGTGCGCGAGCAGCAGGTCAGTGGACAGAGCGCCGGGGGTTCGGTTGCCGGGACGCAGACACGCGTTCTCAATACGGTAGTGGCAAACACGATTTCCGGCGCATCGTTGGCGTCGAATCAGATTACCCTCCCTGCGGGCAGTTACCGAGTTCAGGCGAGCGCGCCGTGCCTCCCGCCGTCCACCGCATCGACCGAGTTCCATCAGGCTTCGATTTACAACGTAACGGGCGCAACAACGCTGGCAATCGGGACCAGTGAAGCTCCTTCAACGGCGGGTGTGGCGGGATCGCCTCCGCAAACCCGGTCATTCATCACTGGATCGTTCACGCTGGCCGTTGCATCCACGATCCAGGTGAACCACTACATCAGCACGGCAAACGCCTCAGCCGGTCTCGGTAGAGCAGCGGGCGCTGGTGTGGGCGAAGTCTTCACCGTAGTCGAAATTACCAAGGTGGCCTGATGCGATACCTCACATTCAATGGCAACGGCCCGTTCACGGGTGCGTTCATCCAGGATCTCCTGCCCGAGCACGAAGGGCATTACATCGAGGTCGACGAAGCGACGTATCTCGACTGGGTTAACCTGAGCTATCAGGACGGCGAAATTGTGCCCACGCCGGCCCCGAGTGCTGCGCAAAGTCTCGATGAGGCGAAGGCCGCACAGAAGGCCATCGTGTCGCAGGCGTGCCAGGACGCGATACTCGCCGGCTTCGCATCCTCGGCACTCGGCGCGACGCACCACTATCCGGCCAAATTTACCGACCAGCAGAACCTGAACGCGTCGGTCGTCGCGTCGCTGCTGCCGGGGCTCGCAGCCGACTGGACCACGCCGTTCTGGTGCGCCGATGCCGACGGCACGTGGGCCTGGCTGCCGCACACGGCGGCGCAGATCCAGCAGGCCGGGCGCGACGGCAAGGCGGCGATCCTCGCGTGCCTGACGCGCAACCAGCAGCTCGCCGATGCGATCGACGCGGCCACGACACCCGATGCCGTGCAAGCCATTGTGTGGGGTAACCCATGAGCCGACTGAAACTGCTGCTGCTCTGGCTGCTGTGCACGCTCGCGTCGCCCGTCCTGTGCATCGCGATGCTGTGTCAGGCGGCATTCGGTTCGACCGAGCGCGCGCTGTCGATGGCCGTCGCGCAGGACGAGTGCGGTAACGCGCTGTTCGGCGGTGCGCGCGGCGAAACGATCTCGACGCGCACCGGCAATGCGCTGGTCGAGGGCAAGCGCTGGGCGAAGATCGTCGCGCCGTGCATCGACTTCCTGATGATGCAGAAAGGTCATTGCCTCGCGAACGCCACCGTAACGACCGTGCCGCACTGAAATCCTGTAAAGCCTCACCTGTGCAACCAGCCGCCCTCGGGCGGCTTTTTCTTTTGTGGGAGTCGAATGGATCTCAACATTCTGAACGGCTGGCTGATCATGTTCGCGGGCGGTGCCGGCATCGTGCTGTGGTGGCTGTTCCGCATGCTTCACGCGCGCGTCGCGGCCGCCGAGCGGAAACAGGCCGAGTTCGAACTGTACTGCGCGAAGGAATACGTCACGGCGAATTCGATGCGCCAGACGTTCGACACGCTCAGCGATGCGATCAAGGCGGTCTTTGCCAAGCTGGAGCGCATCGAGGACAAGCTCGACCTGAAGGCCGACAAACCATGACGATCACGCCTGCACTTCTGATCGCCGCATGCGGCGCGTCGGCGGCCAACGCGGCGCGCTTCGTGACTCCCTTGCAAGGCGCCTGCGATCGCTTTGCGGTGAATACACCGCAGCGCCTCGCCGCGTTTCTCTCGCAAGTGGGCCACGAGTCGGCGGGTCTCTCGGCGGCGGCCGAGTCGTTCAATTACAGCGTCGCCGGGCTGGCGGCAACGTTTCGCCGGATGACGCCGCCGCTGGCGTCGATCCTCGGCCGGCAGCCCGGCGAGAAGGCCGTGCCGGCCGAGCGGCAGCAGCGCATCGCCAGCATCGTCTATGCGAACCAGTACGGCAACGGCGAGGCGGTGACGGGCGACGGCTGGCGCTATCGCGGCTCGGGCCTGATCCAGCTGACCTTTCACGACAACTTCGCGGCCTGCGGGCGCTATCTGGGCCTCGACCTCACGGGCGAGCCTGAGCGTGTGCGCACCGATCCGGCGATCGCCGCGCTGGTGGCCGGGTGGTTCTGGTCGGCGAACGGCTGCAACGCGCTGGCCGATACGGGTGCGTTCGATGCCATCACGCGGCGCATCAACCGCGCGATGGCGGGCAAGGCGCACCGCGACGAGCTGTACGCCGCGGCGAAGCACGCGCTCGGCATCTGACCCGGCATCTGACCTTCAACCCTTCACGACAAAGCCGCCTCGCGCGGCTTTTTTTACGCCCATGCCCACCACACACACAGTCGCCCACGAACACGAGCAGACCCAGACGCTGCACATCCAGATCTTCTATCCCGATCATCCGCCGCGCACCGAGTCGGCGCTGTTTCGGAAAACGAAGCATCACCTGATTCACGTGCTCGACACGCCGTGCTGGGTGTGCGGCACGAAGGAACACCGCGAGGTGCACCACTGGCACGCCGAATGGGCCGACAGCGAAGGCATCGACTGGGACAAGATGCGCGCGCTGCATCCCGGCTTCGACTGGTCGGCCTACCGGGAGCCCGCCGACTTCATCGACAGCGAGTACAACATGCGCATCCTGTGCATGAAGCATCACCGCGGCATCAACCACGGCATCCACATGGTCCCGCTACCGATGTGGGAAATGCAGCGCATCCAGCGCGCCGATTTCGTGTTCAGCGAGGACGAAGCGAAATGAAACGACTGGCCCAGCTCATTACCGGCGACGACAACGCGACGCTCGAGCCCGCGTACTTCTGGGGTGCCGTCGTCATCCTGACCGGCCTCGGTCTCGAAGTGTTCAGCGTCGTGACGGGCAAACCGTTCGACCTGCAGGCGTACGGCATCGGCGCATCGGCGCTGCTCGCCGGTCTCGGCGTGTCCGCGAAACTTGGCAAATAGGGAGGCACAGATGCCCGTACTTTTCGCACTCGGCGTGCGCTGCGTCGCCGCCCACTGGCGAGCGGCGCTCGTCGCGCTGTTCATGTTCGCGCTCGGCTGGCATGTCGGCGCCGCGCGCGTGACGGCGCAATGGTCGACAGAGAAGGCCGCGACTGCGGAGAAGCAAACGAAGGCGCTAGCGACCGCGCTCGCCAACCAGCACGCGGCCGAACAGAAGGTCGCCGCCATTGACCAGCAGTTCAACGACGAGGTATCGAAACATGCGAATGATGTTCTGGCTTATCGCGCCCAGCTTGCTGCTGGCACTGACCGGCTGTCAGTCCACGTTGCCCGTTGCGTGCCTGCCGCCGCAGAAGGCGCCAGCGCCGCCGGCGGCGCTGATGGTGCCGCCGCCCGCGCAGACCTCGCTCCAGCGGCTGCGGACGGCGTTGCAGCAGTAGCGGGCGACGACCAGCGCGAGATCGACAAGCTCGACGCGCTGCAGGCGTACATTCGCGCGATGCAGGCGCAGGGTTTCATCGCGCGCGCGGAGAGCGGGGGGAAGTAGGTCCGCGGCCGTTACTGGACCTGCTGGGCCGGCTGGAACCGCACGGCACGGCCCCGGCCCGACAGCGCGCCCCAGCTCAGCGGGCTGAAGCCGCTGCGGTTGTACTGCACGAGGATCACGGCATCGGCGCCGAGTTGCGCGGCGCGCTCCTGCAGCTTTTCGTTGACCATCTTCCGGGTCGGGTCGGCATTGAACACGGTCGACTTGCGCACCGTCGCCACCACGTCGCCGATCACCACGTACGGGCGGTCGGTGATGTCGGCCGCCGTGATGGTGACGGCCTCGGGATCGGTCTCCTGGGCGACGGCCGCCCTGTTCACGTGCCGCGCGGAGGTGGTCGACCAGTTCGCGCAGCCCGTCAGCGCCACGATTGATGCCAGCGTGCATACCAGCAGTTTTGCTCTCATTGTTTCCCCGTTTGTCAATGCGGCAGGCGCCGCGCAATTTTCCCTGCGTGCGAGCGAGCCTATATGCCTATTGGGGAAACTGCTGTGATGCTCGTCACTATCAAAATAGTCGCCCGGGTGTCAGAATCGCCGCGCAAAACGGGGAAAACCAATGAAAGCGAAAATTGCCGTATGCCTATGCGTCGCACTTGTGGCGTGCACAACTGTCTCGGAAGTCACGCCCGCGGGGAGTGGCAACTATACGGTCACGACGCAAGTCCGCGGCGGCATGACGCCGTGGGGCGAAATCAAGGCGACGAGCCTGAAACGCGCCGATGAATACTGTCGTGGCCAGGGCAAGGAAATGCAGCAAGTCGACATGCAAACGCATGGCGTTCGCGGCTGGACTCCGCAAGAAGCGGAACTGACATTCCATTGCTCGTCGAGTCAGGCTTCCGCTCAGTAACCGCATTCCATTAGACAATCTTCTCGAACACGCCATGCCGGATGTGGCCGGTCGGCGTCCACTCCAAAAACCGCTAAAAACAGCCCGCAGGTTGTATATTGGTCTTACAGCCTGTAGGCTGTTCGGCTACGTGGCCGGTGCTGTCACTATTTGAGACCTGCCGGCGGATCGGGCATGAAATGCACGGCCACCATACCGATGAGAACAAGCACACAAAGGAATGCGCCGAAATAGCAGATGCGCTCGGTGAGCGTCATCTTGCGTTTCTTGCGCTTCGGCGCGTTCACGTTCCGGCTGAACGAACGCATGCCCTGTTCTTCGATCATCTCCCGCTGCACTTCCTTGCTGAGATCGTCCATTCTTTGTTCTTCTTTTTGTCTGGGGAAAAGCTGAAATCATACCCAGGCTTTGCGCGCCTAGCAGCGCGCGATACATTGACGGCTCTCGTTATCTCCCAAACCCCAACGCAGCCGGTCTGTCGTAGCCAGCGTTCTTTATCTTGATCCAGTCCGTGGATCTGCCACGCGAGTAGGGCGATGTCATACGCTTGGCTACCATGCCTTCGAAGCAGTGATGGCGCACCTGTTCGAACACCCACGCGCCCACGCCCACGATGGCGCTCGAATAGACCAAGGTCGCAGTGTCTTCGAATGTGTCGCGCAGGCACTCCCGTCGATCGACCAGTTTGAGTTCCCGGATGTCCGCGTCGCCCACTGTCAGCAGATCGAACACATAGAGCCGCGCCGGGCTGGCGCGCACAGCAGCGCCGATGCTCTTCGCCGACGTGGTTCGTGCTCGCTGTTGGAGCCGTTCGAATGACGTCGGCCCTTTTCCGTCGCCGATGGCGAGTTCGGTATCCCACGTGAAGTCACCCGGCAGCGAAGAGACTGCCTCGACGACGTCGGGGAAAGACCGGTTGTATGGCTTGCCAGTCCGGCTGATGAGATCGACCTGTCCGCTGTGCTTCCTGACCAAGCACCGGAACCCGTCGTACTTCCACTCGAAGCACCAATCCTTGTCAGAGAATGGGCGAGAGCGAAGCGTCGCATGTATCAGGTCGGACGCTTCAATCATCCTCGTCAGACCGCCTCACCGGAGCGATAAGCGGTTGCGTCGTGTCGATCCCTGCCATCTGAAGCGCGGCGTCGATCACGTCTAGCTCGGGGCTGAAGTCGAGCCGCCACTCTTCGCCCTCGCACCGGATGATGTTGCTGTCGTGAATAACGAGCGTGTACCGGACGAGCAGCAGCGCTTCAACGAGCTTCGCCTCGCGCTTGGCTTGGTCGATAAACGTCTGAGTTTTCATGGCACACCTCCGTCCCGGGACAGCGCACGAAATGCGCCCGATTCGTCAGGCGTGAACGTCGTCCGTGACCGGGATGTCTCGGGCGTTCGGCGCGACCGCGCGGCGAGTGCGGCCGTATGGGCTGACTAGCACTGGTCCCGGTTGTAGATGCAAGTCTAGTGCGCCTTCGAAGCGAGGACCCTTACGTTTCAGGATCTCTACGGACGCGCCGCTCTCCGCTGGCCGCACGGTGACCCTCAGCTCGGCTGGCGACGCGTCGCGCGCCTCGCTCAAATGACGCATGACGAAAAACAGTGCATTGCCGGATCGCGCCGAGAGGTGCAGTCGGCGCAGCGAGTCAGCTCGCGCGTGCTTGAGCCAGAGCATGATGGCCGCGCACGTGCCAGCCTGTAGCGCCTGCTCCGCTGACCAAAGCTGATCGGGGGTGCTCTTTGCGCGGATTAAAACGAGTCGGTCAGGCGACACGCCTGCATAGGCGAAGCCGTGCGCCGATGGGTCGGCTGGTGGATTGATCAGCAGGATCGGGCCTGAAAGTTTCGACAGTACAGGCGTCAGCAGGCGTATCTCTCCGCAGCCGTTGCTCTGCGTCAGGACTTCGATGAGCGAGCCGATTGGCCAACCACCGCCCGGCAGCTCAGCCGACAAGCCCGGATAGCCTGTGTGGATCGCCGAGATGCGGCCGCGCGCGAGCTGCGACGCACGCCAGAGCGAGGGATGGATAGTTTCCGGCGTCAAAGATGAAGTGGCATCCATATTGACCATAGTACTGTATAAATGTACAGTATATACGTCGAAATTTAGCGACAGACAGCCGTTTTTTGTCGATGTAACGACCCTGATTTCGTTAGACCTCAGTTCTAGTCAGCGCTAGAATCACCGTCGCCGTTGTAAGGCCGAATAAGAGGTGCATGGACGTCAGCGAACATGCATGATGAGACGAGACGGGGTAAATTCTGTGTTACCTGCATTTAACGCTTCCATGGTGTTGCCGCCGTTCGTCGGGGATTCCCCCGCACGGCGAGCGGAGGGCTCGCCGTACCAGGCAAGCTTCTGTGAGGTGGCATTGCGGTTCGGCGGGACGGAGGCGCGATGCGCGATCCTTCGTGGCCTTTATACCTATCGTGCCGAGTTGCGAGCAAGCGGGTTTGTTCATGGATTCCAATGGATTGATGGAAGCTTCTCGGAAGACGTCGAAGCATCGCGAGGGCGCCCGCCAGGGGATGTTGATGTGGTTACATTCGCATATCGTCCGGCGCACCTCCAAAACCCGCACGACTTCAATGCATGGTTCCGCAGTAACCTGCACTTGTTCAACCCCGCGGCACTGAAAGCTCGACTTCATTGCGAAGCTTTTTTCATTGATATGCAAAAGGCACCGCACTTGCTAGTTGATGACGTCCGATACTGGTACGGACTGTTCTCGCATCAACGCGAGAGCCTGCTGTGGAAGGGGATGGTGGCCATTCCGCTCGAGTCAAACGACGATGACGCGTTGGTTCTTTTAGGATAGGGGAAACAATGCTCAAAAAGCTGAAGTTGAACGCAGTCGCCGCGGATTTGGCGGCGGTACGGGCGTTGCTCAATTCCCGATCCATTGAAGAGGATCCGATCGGCGTTTATCAATTTGAACAGCGCAAAGAAGAGCTCGAGCGCCAATTGCAAGAGATCAATGAGACGAACGAAGCACACGCCTCCTTGGCGATCTTCTTTGGTGGTGGGCCGGTTCAAGGTTCGCGCGGTATCAATGCCGATTTCGCCGGCGGTGCCCTTGAGGATGTGCAGGAATTGATCAAGAAATGCCTAGCCACTCGCGAACTTGGGGCGTTGGCTGAAAGGGGGCGCGTGCCTCTGCGGGGGAACGCACAACTTCTCGTCACTGACGTCGCACGCGGGTCGTTTGGATTTGTGCTTGAAGAAGCCGGCGGTGAGATGCCGCTCATAGATACTGTGCTGAAGGACGTTGTTGACGAAGTTGCGGAGCTAATCAGCAACATTGCATCGTCCGATGAGCCTGACTTTCAAAGTGCCACAGAATCATTGGATGGACGAATCCTTCTTTCGCTTCGACAGTTCTTTCGCAGGCTGGACGAGAGTGAAGCGACGGTAAGAGTAGTCGAAAAGGACCGTGACTTCTTGCTTGATCGCGGCGCTGTGAACCGTGCGAGAACGCGTACTGAAGCGATTGAAATCGACGAGCGTGGCGAGGAGTTTGAAGGAACGCTCTTTCTTCTGCCCGATTCGAAACGTTTCGAATTGCACACGCAATGGGGCGGCGAATCGACCACTTTAGTTGGACCGGTAAGTCGCGATGTTCTCCGTCAACTCGCCGGGGAGCCTGAACTCGGTGAAGCTCCAATCGATCCGCGCGATGTGCCAAGAACCGCGTGGAGTGTTCGGATAAAGGTGCGAGAAATTCGCGAGCGTGGCCGGGCTCCGAGGACCGCTTATACACTGGTAAAGCTTTTACGGCCCAGTCGAAAGGCTCACTAGGGCGTCAAAAGCGGGAGAAGTTGATGTGCACCAGTTACGAAGCCAACCCGAACGACGCCCGCTGGGACACTTTCAGCCTGTTCCCGCGACCGGAATTCGACTATAAGCCGGAGATCTACAAGGATTATTTCGCGCCGGTCTTTCGTCGCGGCCTAGACGGTTTCGAGACCGTGCCCGCGTCGTTCGGCGTCGTTCCGCGCCGGCACATCCCGCCTGGTGTGAAGGTTTTCGACACGATGAACGCGCGTTCGGAGAGCGTCGAGCAGAAGCGCAGCTTCAGCGGCGCGTGGAAGAACCTGCAGCTCTGCCTGATCCCATGCCAGACGTTCTTCGAGCCCAACTATGAGACGGGGAAAGCAGTGCGCTGGAAGATCGGCATGGCGAATGGAGAGCCGCTCGCGATCGCGGGTCTGTGGCGCCAGTGGAAGGAGGTCGACGGTTCACAGTCGCTCGCCTTCACGATGCTCACCGTCAACTCGGACGAGCATCCGGTCATGAAGCGTTTCCACAAGCCAGGTGACGAAAAGCGCTCGGTCGTGATTGTGCCGCCGACGGAGTACGGGGACTGGCTGTCGTGCAGCTCGGCCGACGAGGCGCGTTCGTTCCTTCAACTTTATCCGGCCGATGCGATGCATGCGGAACCATTTCCTTTGCCGCCGCGTAAGCCCAAAGAGACAGTCAGCGATCAACCACAATTGCTGTGATCGTCAGCTCGTTCTAGCCGCGGATGGCGACTCGCCGTTCGAAAGCTGCTGTTTGGATAGGGCTCTTTCAATGAAGCCGTCGGTAACGCGCTTCGCTTCTTCATGCATGCGCATAAATCGATCGAGCATCATTTTCTCGAAATTGACGTTGTAGCCATCAATCTCTAGTTCCCTCCGCATGGCAGCGAGTACCGGTGCACTGGCGCGCATCACATCAGGTATGCGCGACATCACGTGCCGGGTGTAGTCCGCCGTTAAACCGTTTGCCGTATCCCACAGAGCAGACCTTTCGGCGGCTATCGCGTCGCTGTGACGCATTCGTTCTTCTAAAGCACGCTTTAACGCGTCGAATCGGAGCCTATCGGTGCTTGCCGTTTCGTTAAACGCCGACATTTCCGAGAGTATTCGTTTGATCTCTGTCTGGCATTCCTCATAGAGTCGGTCCTTCCCTTTGATGGACGCTTTCGTTACCTGAATAGGGATTATTCGCTCTGTCGCTTCAACAAACAGTTTAACGTGCTCAGTCATAAGCGTTGCGAACGCATCGGCGGTACTGGCTTCAGTCAGCAGTTGAACCTTCGCTGCGGCCGCCTGGAAGGCCGTCAAGCCTTCGGAGGTATCCATGTTTTCGAACGAAATCCGGTTTACTAGGCCTCCGATATAGGCGTTAGCCTTCGCGAATTCCTCGGCGAACTCCAAATACGCGGCTTTTCGGATGTCGCTGCGTCGTTGTATGGACTTTTCGTGTGCATCGTGCCGAAGCTGGTGCGTCAGACGGTCGGTGTTGCTCTTGTTTGAAAGCCAGACGCCGAAGAATGCGATAGATGAGCCAATTACACCTGACCAGACGACGTCTGGAACCCCGAGGAAACTAGGCATTATGTCTCTCTGAATTCTGTCTAAAACGCCACAAGTGAATTAGGCTGGAAGCCATCTGCGCGTGCATAAAAAATAAGCATGCATTAGACGCTATTTCCGCCGGACCAATAATAATGCGCTTCTTGGACGAGCGAAACCCCGCATGGGGTGCAGGGATGCTGGTCCCGCAGAGTCGCTCTGAATCAGGTTAAATATCGCCATCGATCTCAGAGCACGCCTATGAAACGGAAACTCACCAGCCAGAGTCGCGCACGGTTGCTGTGTCACATGGTCGTATCACAGCTAATCGCATGCGCCAAGACGGGCCAATGGTTACGGACCGATCACTTTGTCGAGTCGCAGCGAATTTGGCTCGCCGGGAACGGCGCGTCAATGGACTGGATCGAAGGCGCGCGTTTGCGGCGTGTCTCTGTCGACCTTGCAGCTTCAATATGGGCAATCGAGCCACTACGAGGCGCTGACGGTCTCGCACTCTTGTTCGATCACGCATGGCAGTTAGATTACCGATCTCCCATAGTGCGTGGCATACACGACGTCTGCGTCGCCCGATTGGCGACTTGGCTCTATGAAGACTAGGCGTGCTACCTGTGTTCAAAACCCTACGTAAGTTCTTGATTTCATTAGGTCGTGACAGGACGTTTTCGCACCTAAAATTCGCCGCAGAAACAGCACGTAAGGGG
This sequence comes from Paraburkholderia bengalensis, assembly GCF_037126505.1. NCBI lineage: Bacteria > Pseudomonadati > Pseudomonadota > Betaproteobacteria > Burkholderiales > Burkholderiaceae > Paraburkholderia > Paraburkholderia bengalensis. Next base: position 2,837 of record NZ_JACFYJ010000129.1, on the reverse strand, counting down.
CTGATTGTTCACTGTTTTTTGCTGTTCTTGGGGCTCTAACACTTCGACACGCGTCGTCAGCTGGTCACGCTGCGCGGGGCGCCCGTGCAGTTGTCGGGCACGCAATACCGGCTGGCGTCGCTGTTCTTCTCGAATATCGGCCGCGTGCTGTCGCGCGATCACATCTTCGCAATGGTGTGGGGCCGCGAATTCCGCGAGGTGACGCGCACGATCGACAGCCATGTGTCGCGCCTGCGTCTGTTGCTGGAGATCGAGTCGCACAACGAGTTCCGTCTGCAGCCCGTGTACAAGAGCGGCTATCGGCTGCTGCATCTGCGTACGAACGACGATATCGCCGTCACGCATGCCGAGGCTGCATGAGCGTTGTTTGACGGGGTGAGCAGTTGGTGCAACGGCGGCTTCGGCCGCCGTTTTCTTTGCTTGCGTTGTTTTGGTGGCGTTTCGCTTGTGTTTCGCTTGCGTTTCGTTCGCGCCGGGTACTCGCGCGGAACGTGAAAGCGCGAGCGAAAACGCTCAAAGCTTCGGCAGTTCCGGCCGCGTTTCGATTGCGCGGCGAATCAGCGATTCAACGGCCTTGCGTTCGTCGCCGGCGAGGGGCAGACGCGGCGGCCGCACCGGTTCCGTCCCCAGACCGACAATCGCTTCCGCGAGCTTGATGTTCTGCACGAGCTTGTGCGACACATCGAGCGCGAGCAGCGGCGCGAACCAGCGGTAGATCGCGCGCGCTTCTTCCAGCCGCCCCGCCTTCAGCAGCTTGTAAATGGCGACGGTCTGGTGCGGGAACGCGCAGACGAGTCCCGCGACCCAGCCGTGCGCGCCCATCAGCATTGCTTCCATCGCCAGATTGTCGACGCCGCACAAAATCGCATAGCGGTCGCCGACCTCGTTGATGAGGTCCGTCACGCGCCGCACGTCGCCGGATGACTCCTTGATCGCGACAATTTTCTTCTCGTCGGCGATGTCGGCGAACATATGCGGCGTCATGTCGACGCCGTACGCGAGCGGGTTGTTGTAGATCATCAGCGGCAGCGGACTCGCGTCGGCGACCATGCGGAAATGGTTCAGCGTCTCGCGGCGGTCCGACAGATAGCGCAGGCCGGGCAGCACCATATAGCCGGACGCGCCGCGCCGGGCGCCCGCTTCGGCCTGGCGGCAGCCGTCGAGCGTGCTGTTCTCGGCGATCGTCAGCAGCACGGGCACGCGGCCGCGCGCGGCTTCGACGGCGATGTCGAGCACTTGCAGCTTTTCGTCAAGAGAGAGCGTCGACGCCTCGCCGAGCGACCCGCACACAATGATCCCGTCGACGCCCGCGTCGATCTGCGCCTCGATGTTCTGGCCCGTCCACGCGCGATCTATGCTGAAATCCGCGTTGAACTTGGTGGTGACTGCGGGCATTACGCCTTCCCAGATATGCGCCACGACTGCTCTCCTGAAAGTGATGAGTCGAGTGCAGTGTAAGCAGGGAATAATCGGATGTCTTGCGTGAATCGCGCGTCCTGCGTGACGATTTCGGCATAGCGGATGTGCGCGGGAAATCCCCTATTTGCCGTGCTTCTGCGCTTTTGTGTGCGTACTGCGCGAGGTGGAATCCCGGCGGGACGTGCGGCGCGCGCCATGTCCGGTCTGGTCGGCGCGCGCTCCCGTCGTCCGATGAAGCACGCCGCTCGACGCCCGCGAAGACCCGCGCAACGGCCTCGGGGACGCACGCCGGGTTATGCCGAAATCGTCACAATCCACGCGCAGCCGCTACAAGACGCGCCGGCGCGGCATTCCTACCATGAGCGGCATGAAAACCTTGAACGTCATCGATTCGCACACGGGCGGCGAGCCGACCCGCCTCGTCGTGTCCGGCGGCCCCGATCTCGGCGGCGGCGCGCTTGCGCAACGGCTCGACGTGTTCCGCACGCAATTCGACGCGTGGCGCGCGGGCATCGTCACCGAGCCGCGCGGCTCCGATGTTGTCGTCGGCGCGCTGCTGTGCGAGCCGGATCACGACGGTTGCGCGGCGGGCGTGATCTTCTTCAACAACGTCGGCTATCTGGGCATGTGCGGGCATGGAACGATTGGCCTTGTCGTGTCGCTCGCGCACATGGGGCGCATCGCGCCCGGGCGGCATCGGATCGACACGTCCGTCGGCATCGTCGAGGCGACGCTCAACGACGATTTCAGCGTGTCGGTGCGCAACGTGCCCGCGTACCGCTATCGCAAGGACGTGAGCGTCGAGCTGCCCGGCTTCGGCGTGCTGAAAGGCGATATCGCGTGGGGCGGCAACTGGTTCTTCCTCGTCGCGGAGCACGGCCGCACGCTGCATCCGTCCAACATCGCCGAGCTGACCGCCTTCAGTTCGGCGATCCGCGATGCACTGATCGCCGCCGGCATCACGGGTGCAAACGGTGCGCTGATCGACCACATCGAGCTGTTCGGTCCGGGTTCGCGCGCTGGCATCGACAGCCGCAGCTTCGTGCTGTGCCCCGGCAATGCATATGATCGCTCGCCATGCGGCACGGGCACGAGCGCGAAGGTCGCGTGCCTCGCCGCCGACGGCAAGCTCGCGCCGGGCAGCGTCTGGCGGCAGGAAAGCATCATCGGCAGCGTGTTCGACGCGAGTTATGCCGAAGGCGGCGCGCACGAAGGCTTTGCGACGGTCATTCCCACTATCACGGGACACGCGCACATCATGGCCGAAAGCCGACTTTGCTTCGACGCGCGCGATCCGTTCGCATGGGGCATCCGCACAGGATGCGGTGCTTCTGATAATCGTGCATCAGCGGCCATTGCACTTCGGGCTGACAGATCTTGTCCTGAAACGTCGCGATCGCGGCGACGGCGATCACGCC